>JBCDDV010000342.1:0-4290 GCA_039180145.1 Cyanobacteria bacterium P01_G01_bin.49
ATCAGCCTTAACCCTTTAAACACTGATGATCTGACTCCCCCACTCACTGGCACAATAGATGATCCAACTGCCATCATTACTGTCACCGTCAACGGCACTAACTATACAGCTACCAATAACGGAAATGGCACTTGGACTCTGCCCGATGATAGGATTATTCCTTTAACGGGTGGAACTTATGATATTGTGGTCACTGCTACCGACCCCACTGGAAATGTTGGTAGTGACAGTGCTAATGGGACACTTGTTACTAATCCAACTTCTCAAGAGTTGAGTGTTAACGGTAACAATTTCTTCTTTATTGACAGCGATGCCCCAACAGCCACCCTTAAGTTTACCCTGACAGGAAGCTTGGCTGATTTTGTCAATGAGATGGGAGTATTTTCTGTCGATGATCAGCAGGGAACCATTAACGGCATTGCCATTGATGATCCTGGCTATCTAGAAGCTGCTCTTGAGAGATCTAGAACGGTTTTTTCGGGACTTTCTAATAACGAATTTTTGGCTCTACATACTCCCAGAAAATTAAATTGGGGTACTAATGAATATTTGGGATTCTATTTGATCCAGAACGATACGATGGATAATGTCCTCAACGATTTAGCCATTGGGCAAAGGACTTCGGATGTGACTATTTTTGTGCCTCCTAGCGACGGTAATCCTGATGGACTGAATCATTCGCAAATTAGCAACTTGGGGAACAATGTCTTTGAAATCGCCTGGGAAGATCTCTTGGGTGGAGGCGATACAGACTTTAACGATCTCGTTGCACAGGTAGAACTCACCAACGAACTGCCTGAATTGGGAACTAACTTACAGGGAATACCCCAACGGGAACTACTCGACTTAACTGCTCAATCAGGTCAAAGGTTACGTGCTGCTATTGAAGTGGAAAGCAGTGCCGATTTTGGCAATTTAGCTGGTTTCTACCAAGTTGCCAATGGGGAAGGAACTGTCATCGACCCTATCACTGGTCAGGCGATCGCTCCTGGAGACAATAGCTATGCAGAAGCGGCGCTGGCACGCAGTGTGGTTGAATTTGACCAATCAGGAACTGAGCCAGTTTTACTGGAGGGCGGCGCGATTTATGCGCCTTATGTGATTGCTGATGGCGATCGCAGTAATGCTTATTTTCCTTATCTAGAAGCTAATACCGATGGTTTTGATCATCTTCGTTTACTAGGAGATAATACTTTCGGTTTTGAAGATACACCCAATGGTGGTGATTTAGACTTTAACGATATGGTCTTTCAAGTTAATCTTTCTCTCATTTAAGCCATTAAATCTCGTCAACTATCCTCATCAGATGTCATTTGCTGTCTCAAATAATTAACCAAACCCTGTAAACCTAATAAATAACTATTAACCCCAAATCCACTAATTTGACCAATAGCGATAGGAGCAATATAGGAGTGATGACGAAACGCTTCTCGTTGATGAATGTTACTTAAATGAACTTCAACGGTGGGAACTTGTACCCCGGTCAAAGCGTCTCTAAGGGCAATGCTAGTATGAGTATAAGCACCAGGGTTAATTAAAATTCCCTGATGCCTATCCAAAGCTTCGTGAATTGCATCCACTAGAGCACCTTCATGATTGGATTGAAGGTTTGATATATTTGCATGTAATGATTTCCCCTCTTCAGTCAAAAGATGGTTAATCTCTTCTAATGTAGTAGAACCGTATATTCCAGGTTCTCGCTTTCCCAGCAAGTTCAAGTTAGGGCCGTGAAGCACTAACACGCTTAGCCACCTTGTCGCTGTTGACATGGATATTTTTTCGACTTTATCAACGATGCTTTGGTTGATTGACTGGAATTGGGATTAGTTCAGGCTGACGCTCTGCTTCAGGCCCTAGGAGGGTTTCAACTAGCTTTTCTGCCCATTCTTTGAGTTTTTCGAGAACTTTTTCCAAATAATCCATCAGATAGACGGCTCCTCTGATATGGTTGCTTTTCTATCACAGTTTGTCAGTTCAGAAACAGAATAATATCTTTATCCTGCATTTACCGTTTAATAGTATTAATTCTGAAAATGACAATCTCGATTCGTAAACGAAGTTTATAGATATGTTAAGTTTAACACACTCTTTCTGAGAACGGGTGATGTTAGTTATATTTTATTTCTTCTTAAGAATTGACAAAAACCCTTTAATCAGAACCTCTGAATGATTATCTTCCTTTATTGAGGCGATCGCGTTGGTGTAAAGGATTAATCAGTTGACCCTCTTCGTTTCTGCCACTGCCATCCCAGCGAAACCAATGAATGCAATTTTCAGGAATAATAAAGCGAACTGTATCATCAATATTCCATTGTGTACTTTTGCCTAATAAAGCTCTCAGAATAATATCTGATCCATCCACTTGAAGACTCACTAATTTTTCTCTGCCTAATTCTTCTACTAATGTAATTTTTCCTTGAATGCCTTGCTCATCTTCTAAACTTGTTTCTTTAATTTCTTCCGGACGAATGCCTAAGACAATATATTCAGGCCATTGAATTTTATTTTCGATACTGGGTAGTTTCGTGTCGTCAATATTAATTAACGGAACTTGATAATCTCCTAAAAGGGCAAATTTATTTTCACATTTTAATTCTAATAAATTCATTTGAGGACTGCCAACAAAGCCTGCCACAAATTGATTTTCAGGAAATTGATAAATTTGCTCAGGATGACCTTTTTGTTGAACAGTTCCGTCATAGAGTACGACAACTGTATCTGACAAAGTCATCGCTTCTGTTTGGTCGTGAGTAACATAAACGACTGGTTTATTTTGGGCTTTAAAAATTTGCTTTAGTTCCCCTCTAACTTGTTCTCGTAGCAGCGCATCTAAATTACTCAAAGGTTCATCTAATAAAAAAACCTCTGGTTTACGCACTAAGGCGCGGGCTAAAGCGACTCGCTGTCTTTGTCCTCCTGAAAGTTCTCCGGGTTTACAAGAAAGACAATCTTTATCTTTCGTTAATTCTAATTTTTTAGCAGCATCTTTAACTCGTTCTGCAATTTCTGCTTCAGAGGTTTTACGAATTTTTAAAGCAGTGGCAATATTTTCTTCAGCAGTCATGTGAGGATAAAGGGCATAACTTTGAAATACCATGGCAATATTACGATTGCCTGGTGCCACATTTTTCATCGCTTTACCCCCAATATTAATCTCACCTTCTGTTGGTTTTTCAAGACCAGCAATGAGTCTAAGTAAGGTTGATTTTCCACAGCCAGAAGGGCCTAATAACGTTAAAAATTCTCCGTCTTCAACTTCTAAATTAATTTGTTTGACTGGAATAATTTTGCGGGAATATGCTTTAGTTAAATTTTCTAAATTCAATTTTGCCATTGTGCTGTCAAGTGAGATTGATAGTTTGGTTAAATTGTCTTATTTTCTATTTTTTCGGCTAATAATAAACCAATCAAGAGAAGGACTTTAATTGTCCCTATGATAAACAAAGCTGACAAATTCTGCTAAAGTATTGGAAGCTAATGAAATCTTATATCCTCTTCTAATAAGTCAGGATATCCCTAATATCTAAATCATTAGTGTAATCGCTTAATTTACCTCAATCCAAGAACTGCAATGGCATTTTTTCGTCAATATATTGCGCCTCTGTTAATTGTCTTAATTTTTTTAGTGGCATTGGTAGCTGTTAGCGCACGAGCTTTCCTATCCTCAGATTTGGCTGCACCTGCCCCAACCGATGACCTGGGTATAATTATTAGAATCGTGAATATTGATTAAAGTGTATGGTAAGTTAGGGATGACCTTCAAAGAACTCTAAGCTGGAGCAACAAAACTGACTGATTTACCCAACTATTATCAATTAAAATCAGGGTCAGCAATTGATAAAGGGCAACTGCTGAAATTTATGCAGCTAACTTATCAAGAATTGTTTCCCCATATAAGAGATTTTAGTCACTTAAAGAAGACAGTCGAACAATATTTTTCCAAGCAAACTCCCCTTTGGTGGATTACATATGAGGGAGAAAACGATCAAAAACGTTCTTTTGTGGCTTGTCTTTGGATGGGAACAGCAATTGATCAAGTAAGTGGCGATCGCTATGGACATATTTTTTTGATTTATGTCGTTCCCGAACATCGTCGTCAAGGGTTAGCGACAGAACTTATTAATCAAGCAAAAACTTGGGTAATCTCACAAGGTAATCATAAACTCGGACTACAAGTCTTTGATATTAATCAACCCGCCCTCAACCTTTATGGGAATTTAGGCTTTACAACTCAATCTCGCTTAATGTTTCAATCTTGGTAGTTCTCTCCCAATCTAAAGTTAATTAAAA
>JBCDDV010000343.1:0-4290 GCA_039180145.1 Cyanobacteria bacterium P01_G01_bin.49
AAAAAGCCCGATGCAGGAAGAATTATAGTATCAAATACACGATGATCTTGTAAAAAATTCGGTGAGTCTTGACTAATTTTACTTTCAAACAGAATAGTATTAGATTTCGCTAAATTTAACTGATGACCAAGTAATGGATGTTCTTTTAATTGCTTAATTTTCTTTGTTTTTATTGTTGACGTTTTAAACCAATATTTTTCTCTTTGAAAAGGATAAGTCGGTAAATCATTCAGATATTGCCTTGAATAATCTTTGTCAAATTCACTCCAATTAATCGACAATCCTCTAACATATAATTGTCCCAAACTTGATAACATTGTTTGCCAATTTTCTTGTTTTGGATGCAAACTTGTTAACCAACTATATATCTTATTCTCCACCCTTATGATCCCTCTCCCGTCCCCCTTGGTAAGGGGGAAGCCGAAGGATGCTTCGCTTTTGTTTGTTCTGGGGGGTTGGAGGGGATCTCCTTCTAATACTAATTGTCCCATCCCCAGTAAAGTCGGTTTCGGGCCAATTTCGAGAAAGATTTCAATCCCTTTATCTTTTAAACATTCCATTCCTTGAGCAAATTTCACCCCTTGCCGAATTTGACGACACCAATATGACGGCGTAGCTATTTCATCGGTTATGATTGTCCCCATTACACTAGAAACCAATTTCAACTGAGGAGATGAATAAGTAATCTGTTGGGCAATCGATTCAAATTCATCTAACATTGGTTCTATTAAGGGGGAATGGAAAGCATGGGAAACTTTTAAAGATTGAGTTTTTATCCCTTCAGATTCTAATTTAAGAACAATCTCTTTGACAGCTTCTTCTTCACCAGAAATAACGATATTTTTATCATGATTAAACGCAGCGATCGCAACCTGTTCTGAGTAGGGGGTGATCGCTTTTTCTACAGTTTCACGAGACGCAAAAACAACCACCATCGACCCATTTTCGGGCAGTTGTTGCATCAATCTTCCTCTAGCAGCAATCAACTTTAACCCATCTTCTAAGCTAAATACACCAGCTAAACAAGCAGCGACATATTCCCCGATACTATGTCCCATCATCAGGCTAGGTTGAATGCCCCAAGATAGCCATAATTGTGCTAGAGAGTATTCCAGAACGAATAAAGCAGGTTGAGTATTGATGGTTGCTTGAAGATTATAAGAGTTTTCTCCTTGGTCTCTACCCCCCTTAATAAGGGGGGACAAGGGGGGATCATCTGTTGCCTTTTCACTAAAAACAATCTCCCTGAGATCCCATCCTAAGTAACCTTGCAGAATTTCACAACAGTGATCAAAGGTTGCTTTAAAGGTGGGTTGGGTTTCGTAGAGTTGTTGTCCCATCCCCATGTATTGGGAACCTTGTCCAGTGAATAAGAAGGCGATTGATCCCCCCCTACCCCCCCTTACCAAAGGGGGGGTGAAACTATCCAACTTTTCACAAGCTTCAGCAGCAGAACTAGCTATAATATTGAGGCGATAATCAAAGTGCGATCGCCCTTTATTGGTACTAAAACAAATATCGGCAAAGGATCGATCTTGATGGGTGGTTAAATAGGTTTTATATTGTTTTACTAATGCTTGTAAAGCTGTTTCGGTTTTGGCTGATAGGGTTAATAAATGTAAGGGACGATCTATCTCTGGTGTTTCAACTACTTTTGGCGACGCTTCTCCTAATACCACATGAACATTTGTCCCACTAAACCCAAAAGAACTTAACCCTGCAATTCTTGGTGTCTCACTGCTTTTCCAGTTAGTGAGTTGAGTGGGAACCGCAATAGCTAATTCATCCCAGTCTATATGAGGACTGGGTGTTTGAAAATGTAGGTGAGGGGGAATTTCTTGATGTTGCAACGATAACACTACTTTAATTAAACCTGCGATACCGGCCGCTGCCTCTAAATGACCAATATTTGTCTTGAGTGATCCTACAATTAGGGGTTGCTGCGGAGAGTGGGTTTGGTTAAAAATAGCCCCTAATGCCCCCATTTCAATGGGATCACCGAGAGAGGTTCCTGTTCCATGCGCTTCTATATAGCTAACTTGGGCAGGGTCAATCTTACCGTTTTCTAACGCTTGACGAATGACTGCTTGCTGAGAAGGGCCGTTAGGAACTGTTAAGCCGCTACTGCGTCCATCTTGATTAACAGCCGAACCACGAATTAAGGCAAGAATGTTATCCCCATCTGCGATCGCTTGTTCTAAGCGTTTTAGCACAATAACACCACAACCTTCTGAACGAACAAAGCCATCTGCTAATCCATCAAACGTCTTACAGCGACCATCTGGGGCTAACATCTGGGCTTTTGAAAAATTAATGCTAAATTCGGGGGAAAGCAGCCGATTAACACCTCCTACCAGGGCGATTTTACATTCTCGGTTGCGTAAGCTTTGACAAGCGAGATGAACCGCGACTAAAGATGAAGAACAAGCAGTATCAACAGCTAAACTTGGCCCAGTTAATCCCAACAAAAAGGAAAGTCGTCCAGCCGCCACACTATGAGAGTTTCCTGTGGCTAAATAAGCATCAATATCAGCAACATCACGCCTAAGTAACTGTTGGGAATAGTCATTACTACTGATGCCGATAAAAACCCCTATTTTATTTCCTGCCAGCTTTTGTGGGATGATTCCGGCATTTTCTAAGGCTTCCCAACTGACTTCTAATAATAAACGCTGTTGTGGATCAATACTAATGGCTTCCCTCGGAGAAATGCCAAAAAATTGCGGATCAAATTCCTGTAACTGTCCAATAAACCCCCCGTAGCGGGTACAGATTTTTCCAGGGGTTTTGGGGTCGGGGTCGTAATATTCATCAATATTCCATCGGTCTGACGGAACGGGGGTAATGGCATCTTTTCCTTGTTGTAGTAATTCCCAGAACTCAGTAGGATTATCAGCCCCTGGAAAACGACAACCCATACCTATAATAGCTAACGGTTCGCTTTTGGCTTGTTCTAGGTTTTTAAGTTTGCCCCGCATTTGCCGCAACTCTCGCAAGGCATCCTGCATTAAAGCGGCATAATCTCTGTTTTCTGCCATTATTGATCACCTCCCTTGATTTCTAGAAGTTCCTGGGCGAGTAAATCGGCAATATCATTTTGAGACAGCTTTTCTGTGTTATCTTTTTCAGGGGATGGTACTGTTTCTTGGTTTATCTTCAACACTTCTGTGGCGAGATAGTTAACTAACGCTTCCCCTGTGGGATAGTCAAAGGCAACAGTTGAAGGTAAAGTGCAACCGAAACCGTTTTGTAGACGATTTTTTAACTCCATTGAAGTCAATGAATCCATCCCTAGGTCAAAAAATCCCGTTGCCATGTTGATGTCTGACGGGTTAAACCCAAGAACTTGAGAAATTTCTAAACGAATATGATCCCTTAAATAATTACGTTTTTCCTCTGGGGGAATATTTTGTAATTGTTGTAAAAAGTTGCTTGAATTGTCTGATTTTCGTACTGTTTTTTGTCGAAAATTTGCAAAGAAAGGTAAATAATTATCAACGGCTAAAAATTTGGCCCAATTAATAGGAATAATACCAACTTGTGTCAGCGATTCTGACATTAACTGTTCTAAAATTTGTATGCCTTGGTTGGGTGCGATCGCCCCCACGCCTAGACGGTTTACTTGACGTTTCGCTGCTGCCCCAATTTCTGACCAAACCCCCCAGTTAATACTTAAGGCAGGAAGTCCTTGCGATCGCCGATAATGGGCTAAGGTATCGAGGAAGGTGTTTGCTGTCACGTGGTTGGCTTGTCCAGGTGAACCTAACAAGGAAGCAGCCGAGGAAAAAAGAATAAAGAAGTCTAAGGAATAATCTTGGGTTAAGGTATGAAGATTCCATGCGCCTTTGACTTTAGGATTCATTACCTTAGCAAACCGTTCCCAGGTTAGTTGTTTGAGGACTCCATCATCTAACACACCTGCTGCGTGAATGATGCCTTTTAGGGGAGGTAAAGCGGTTTCAATGTCTTGTAAAATGGCTGCAACTTGGGCTGGTTGAGAGACATCCCCTGACATTACCCGAACCGTCGCCCCTGAATTGTTTAGTTGGGTAATGGTTTCTTTAGCAGTAGGCGAAGGATCACCACGACTCGCTAAAACTAGCTGTTTTGCTCCTTTTTCCACCATCCATTGAGCCACTAATAACCCTAAATCACCTAATCCCCCAGTAATAAGATAAGTCCCATCCTCACGGAATTTCAAACTAGATGCAGTCGAAAAGTCTTCAGTTGAAAAAACTTGACTCTCCCTGCTCCCTGCTCCCTGCTCCCTGCTCCTTAGAGACTGTTCCC
>JBCDDV010000344.1:0-4265 GCA_039180145.1 Cyanobacteria bacterium P01_G01_bin.49
ATTAACTCTGTAACGATAGCCTCCATAAAAGTCTAATGTACTATCCGAGAATTTTTAGAAAAAATTTTCTTGGGAACATATTATCGGGTCATAACGACTAAGTGAAAAAGTTATCCTAAACCCCATAAGCTGATGTGGACTTTACATAAGGAAGAAGCTCAGTTCAAGTATACTAGGCTAAACAACAGGGAAGAAAAAACAAAATCATCTTTAGTAGATTTTTCCCTCAAACCCAGTAAAATAGGAACTCAAAAATGGCATTCTAGCTTAGAAGTTTCTAGACATAGATAAACTTTTGCAAATAATTTAGGTGAGATGTCAAGATGATTTTAAAGAAATTAAGAGATTGGGTCGGTAGTGATGAATTAATCGAGGATATTGACGACGCCGATTATCACGAATACCAAGAAATTTACAGCAATGTAGAATCTGATTCTGAAGAATTAGAAGGTACACCCCTTACTCAAGAAGCTGAACAACGTCCTTGGCGACAGCAAGGTGGATTAAATTTTAATGCAGAATCAACCATAGGAACGAACAAAAATAATGTGATTAGTATGCACGGTATCACCAATAGTATTGCTGAAGTTGTTGTGGTTGAACCCCATTCCTTTGACGAGATGCCTCAAGTTATCCAAACTTTACGTGAGCGCAAATCAGTGGTTCTCAACTTAAATGTCATGGAACCTGAAGAAGCACAAAGAGCGGTTGATTTTGTGGCAGGGGGAACTTACGCAATTGATGGTCATCAAGAACGCATTGGAGAGAGCATTTTCTTATTTACTCCCAACTGTGTGAAGGTGAGTACCTTCTCTGGTACTGTTCACGATGTCCCTGATGTTTCTACAGCGACTTCTCGCTCATCTGTACCAACACCAAGTTGGGGAGCCGATGTTAACCGTCTAGTCCAATAGTAAGTAAAACATCGCTTTTGGTTAAAGCTAATGTTATTAGATTGTTTTAACGGAAGCTTAATTCTCTAACAATTTAATAACAAAGTTCGCGTTTATTCAGAGTGAGAAATCTGTGTCTATCAGACTAGGAATTATTGGGGGCGGGGTGATGGCAGAAGCTATAGTCACCCGTCTTTTAGCATCAGACATTTATTCAGCCGAAACAGTACTGGTGAGTGAACCTCAGTTACAACGACGGGAGTTTTTAGCGAAAACTTATCAAGTTAACGTGACTGCCAATAATCAGGAAACTTTTGACGCTTCAGAGGCTTTGTTATTAGCCATTAAACCTCAAGTATTAGATAAAGTTACGGTTGAATTACAGTTAGAAAATAGAGAAAATTATCCCCTGATTCTCTCAATTTTGGCTGGAGTCAAGTTGGCGCGTTTAGAGAAAGCTTTTATAAATTTTCCGGTAATTCGTGTTATGCCCAATACCCCGGCAATGGTAGGGGCAGGAGTGACGGCGATCGCAGGAGGCAAACACATCAAACCTCATCATCTCAGTTTAGGCAGTTCGATCTTTGCTGCAGTAGGGGAAGTGGTGGAAGTGCCAGAATCGATGATGGATGCTGTAACGGGGTTATCGGGGTCTGGCCCAGCATTTGTGGCGATGATGATCGAAGGGTTATCAGATGGTGGTGTGGCAGCCGGGTTGCCTAGGGCGATCGCCTCTAAATTAGCCCGACAAACGGTGTTAGGAACGGCTAAATTAATTGAGGAAACTGGTTTACATCCTGCTCAATTAAAGGATAATGTCACCAGTCCAGGGGGAACTACCATTGCCGGAGTCGGCAAGTTAGAAGAAAAAGGATTTCGTTCAGCCGTCATAGAAGCAGTGAGGGCAGCCTATGAGCGATCGCAACAATTAGGGCAATCAGAATAGATTGCCTTCTAGACTGTTAAGATAAATTAAGATAAATAATCTTTAATGGTTAATTGGGATTTTGGGGCTGGTGAAATTCTAAAGACTTTGTTAGATTTGAACTAGCATGATAGTTGATACTTGATTTTCCTATCCGACTTGAGATATTTGCTCCTCTCCTTATAAGAAGAGCAGTGATAGTTAACTTGGTGGGGGATTACGGGCCAGTTTCAAGGGTGCTATTAATCCACACTTAAATTGCTTCGTTCTATTTTTTCAGTCAATTTAGATGAGAACGAACAATAAGTATGCTTTCTAATCCGGTTCAAGTAGAAAAACGAGCATCATCAAAGACTCCCTGTATTTTAGTGGTTGAAGATGATGAAGACAATCTTCTCATTGTCAGTTATGTTGTTGAGAAATTCCCCTACTTGCTTTTAAAAGCAACTGATAGTGTCACTGCTTTATCCCTAGCTAATGCTTATTTACCTGATTTAATTATTTTGGATATGGTTTTGCCGAATTTAGACGGATTTTATTTCATGAATCAGCTTAAACAGAATCCTCTAATTAACCATATTCCTGTCATTGCTGTCACAGGATTAGTCTCCCAAGAATCACAACAACAAATCAAAGAAGTGGGTTGTGTGGATTATTTAAGTAAACCGTATTTGTTAAAAGAGTTAGAAGAGCGTATTTGTTATCATCTCAATTATCATGGTTTATCATCTTCTCTTATTTTGATTGATAATAATAACGCTGAATTATTTAGAGTTCGCTGAAGGAGATCGAGGAGAACTTACTTTGGCGATCGCTTCAAGATTCCGAACTTGGGGAGTATCCGTTAAAACAGCAATAATTCCGGTTCGTCCTGTCTCTAAATTGGCATCACTCAATAAATCAACAACACCAACGTTTAAAATTGTTTCAATTAATTGTCTTATTTTGGGTTTGATGACTTCCTCGAGAGAGGAACGGACTTCTTGGGCAAGTTCGTCTTGTCCTTCTTGCGCTAAAAGTTGTTCAGCAGAAGTGATGGAATTTTCAATAATAATAACCAATTTCTGCTCAAATAGTTGACAGATAATTTTGGAGGGTTGATGTCCCAACTGTTCACGATAAAATGCTTGAATCTGTTGAGACAAATCTCGTTCTAATTGCCCACAAGTTGGAGATTTTTTGGACATTTAACCTCTTGTCACTGAAGATCGAGAACTTTTTTAAAATAATTTCCTATTTTACTAGATTTGTTTAACATTTTCCATTCAATTTGGTGAGCAATTAATTAGAATGAAATTTCCCACAATTATTGATAAGCGATCGCCTCAATTGGAGTAATGATAATAAGTTACGTTAACTTTCAAAAAATTGACATTATTCCCTCAAAATGTTAGGTAGTCAAAAAAAAGATTATTTTATCTACTTTTATTGAAGTAATAGTTAGAAAAATTTGACTATTTTAAGATAAAACAATAGTTTGTATTACAGATAGTTTAGGATTAATTAGGTAATTACTTTTCCCCATTAATATAGTCATTGAAGAAACAAGCGTAGCATCAATTAAAGAAGTCGAAAGCAACTCATTAAAATCCCAGAAACAAACGAAACTGAATTATACATCTTAATACGACTAAGATATGATAACCTATTATAGCATTTAAACAAAACTCAAATTTTAATTATCGACTAAGTATGCAAACTAATTTTATTTACACTTATTCCTCTTTAATTCCTGGTATTTTGAAGCGACGTTATAAGCGTTTTTTGGCAGATATTGAATTAGAGTCTGGGGAAATTATTACCGCTCATTGTGCCAATACTGGCCCTATGATAGGGGTATCTACAGTGGATAGTCCGGTTTATGTTTCTCAGAACAATAATCCTAAAAGAAAGTTGGGTTATACATGGGAAATGATCCAAATTGAAGGGACTTGGGTTGGTGTTAATACAGCATTACCTAATCGCGTGATTAAGCAAGTTTTAGAACAGCAAATGTTACCGTCCTTAAAAGGAAAATATACAAAAGTTCGCTCAGAAGTTCCCTACGGAAAAGATAAAAAAAGTAGAATTGACTTTGTTTTAACCGATGATACTCAAGACTCAATTATCTATTTAGAAGTCAAAAATACAACCTTAGCCTCTAAAAATACGGCTCTTTTTCCTGATACAGTGACGACTCGTGGACAGAAACATTTAAGAGAATTAATAGCCCTCTTGCCCGACGCAAAACCAATGATGTTATATTTTATTAACCGGGGAGATTGTGATGTTTTTTGTCCTGGTGATGACTATGATCCTACCTATGGAGAATTATTACGGGAAGCGATTACTAAAGGGGTTGAAATTTTACCTTGTCGTTTTGAAGTGACACCAGAAGGAATTCACTATTTAGGATTGGCAAAGTTAGGATTTACGGTTAATAATTAGTAGTATAGATAGCATTGTAA
>JBCDDV010000345.1:0-4260 GCA_039180145.1 Cyanobacteria bacterium P01_G01_bin.49
GCTTTTTCAATTTCATCAAATAAGACCACACTGTAAGGTCGACGACGCACTGCTTCAGTTAATTGTCCCCCTTCTTCATAACCAATAAAACCAGGGGCGGAACCAATTAGTTTAGAAACTGTATGACGTTCCATGTATTCAGACATATCTAGACGAATCATGGCATCATCAGACCCAAATAAGAACTTGGCTAAGGCTTTGGTTAATTCAGTTTTACCCACACCTGTTGGCCCAGCAAAAATGAAACTGGCGATGGGACGTTTGGGATTTTTTAAGCCAATTCTTGCCCGACGAATGGCACGAGAAACTGCGGAAACTCCTTCATTTTGTCCAATAATTCGCTCATGCAAATTATCTTCTAAGTGAATTAAAGATTCTGATTCGGTTTCTGTCAGTTTATTCACAGAAATACCTGTCCAAGAAGCGATAATTTGAGCAATATCTTCTTCATCTACCACAGGTACTAAGGAGTCAGGGTTAATGACTGGGGCTTCATTTTCTGCTTCGGGAGAGGGTTGAATTTTTGTCTGTAGGGAATGGCGAACATGAATACGAGATCCGGCTTCATCCATGAGGTCAATTGCCTTATCTGGCAAGAAGCGATCGCTAATGTATCTTTCCCCTAAATGAGCGGCTGCTTCTAAAGATTTTTGAGAAAATTTGACATGATGATGCGCTTCATATTCTTTGCGTAGCCCCATCAGAATTTCGATGGTTTCTTCAACAGAAGGTTCACCAACCATCACTGGTTGAAATCGCCTTTCTAGGGCAGCATCTTTCTCAATGTGTTGACGATATTCATCAAGGGTTGTGGTACCTAAACATTGTAATTCTCCTCGCGCTAGGGCAGGTTTGAGCAAGTTAGACGCATCCATCGCCCCCCCCATGGTTCCTGCACCTACTAGGGTATGTAATTCATCGATGACGAGGATGATATTTCCAGACTCTTTCACTTGTTGAATAATGGATTTGAGGCGTTCTTCAAACTCTCCCCGAAAGCGTGTTCCTGCTACTAATAACCCCATATCTAGGGTAACCACTTCTTTATCTTGTAAGATTTCAGGAATTTCCCCTTCAATAATACGCTGGGCTAATCCTTCAGCGATCGCTGTTTTCCCAACTCCTGGTTCTCCTACTAGAACGGGGTTACTTTTCGTGCGACGACCCAAAATTTGAACGACTCTTTCTATTTCTCGCGTTCGTCCCACAACCGGGTCAAGTTGACCTTCTCTAGCTTTTTTGGTTAAATTTGTGCCAAACTCTTCTAAAGTAGGTTTCGGTTGTGAAAATGTATTGAACGGGGATGCTTTTTTCCCAGCCGTGACAGGAATTGGTTCTTGTTCTGCCATTTTTTGGCTCAACGTCGTCTTGAGTTGAGTAATATCGACTCCCTGGTGAGTCATTACTTTAACAGCGACGGTATTGGTCATCGACAACAGAACTAGGAGGATATGTTCTGGTGTGACATAACTATTATCTTTACGTGACGCTTGAAAGGCATTTTCGAGAACTTGTTTAACGGTGGGCGTGAAGGGAATAGTCGCTTGGGTAAAACCAGCCCCTTTACTTGCTAATTGTTGGATAGTTTGTCGAGTTTGTGTCAAATTGAAGCCGAAATCTTGTAAAACTTTGGCAGCGACAGAGTTTCCTTGTCCAATCAAACCTAACAAGAGATGCTCAGTTCCCACAAGATTGTGACCCGTGCGGTGAGCTTCTTCTTGAGCGAGCATGATCGCTTTGATAGCTTTATCGGTAAAATATTCAAACATGAGTGCGTTGGCTTAGCTTGTTACATTTCTTCATCTTGTTACTCATACTCTATCGTTTTTTAGGGGGTGATCGTAGTGAGGATAGCCGTAATTAATCCCCATGCTTATAATTTATCTACCTAGATCATGGAGTTGATGAATACTTGTGGTGCATTTGTCTGTAACACTTTCTAAGTCACCACGTTTACTAGATTTAGGGGGATCAATAATTTCTCCAATGCGGATTGTCACCGGAACAGGACGGGGAAAAGAAGACCCTTTTTGTAAAATTTTTTCGGTTCCCCACAACGAGACGGGAAGTAAGGGAACTTGAGCTTTAGCTGCGATCATGGCTGCCCCCAATTTAGGGTCATTAATTCGACCATCAGACGTACGAGTTCCTTCCATAAAAATTCCCACTGACCAACCTTCTTTCAAGGCAGTTATGGCTGAACGAATAGCTCCGCGATCACCTGCTCCTCGTTTAACGGGATAAGCTCCATATAAGCGAATGCCTTGTTTCAATAAGGGAACTTCAAATAACTCTTCTTTAGCCATGAAAGCAACAGGACGACCCACAGAACAAGCAAGAAAAGGGGGGTCAAAATAACTAGCATGGTTGCTTACAACCATTAGAGGATGTTTGGTGGGAACATTTTCTCTGCCATAGACCTTTCCTCGGAAATAAACGTAATACATAGGGTCAATGACGGAAGTTTTCAGGAAGTAATAAAGAAACAGGCTTGAAATGGGTTCTCTTTCCCGAAATTCATTATTTTCCATGTTGTGTAGTGAGGAGAGTTTATCACCGTTTGTTTACTGCCTAGACCTAGGTTTTTTTATAGATTAAAACCCCAAAGTATCTATTACTTCCTCAGCCTAGCACAAAAAATATGACAAGGTTTAGGGGATAGTATTGCTATCAGTGCAACCTTCGACTATCAGTGTAGCGTGATCGCCAAATCTGCGTCGAATTTCTTGACGAGTCATCTCACCCCCTTGATCTTTGATGGCATCATGAAGTAAAGCAGCGATCGCTTGATCTTCATCCCCCCATCTTCTAAGACTAAAGCAGCAATACTGAGAAGATGGCTGATGTAAGGAATATGAGAACCTTTTCTTACCTGTGTTGCATGAAGTTGGGTAGCATAAACTAAAGAAGATTTAGTCTTAATTTAGTGATGACTAAGTTACCTGAAACATCCATTACGTCTATTGCTATTACGTTTTGAGTCGTCAATCTTTTCCAACTGCTCAGGCAGTGATTTTTGCCTTTTTTGTCAATAGTATAATGGATAGAGTTAAGCTAATCAGTGATATCGAAGCTGCTTTTAAAGGAGTGAGCTTGGATGGTGGAATAGGCATTTATGAAGCAGAAGTAATAGATGATTATGGAGATGAAGAAGAAAGAAATAAAGCGAAAATAAAAGATTCAACTAGCTGGGTTAAGTGGGAAGAAATACCAAAAGAGATATTAAAAAGGTACTACACTACATTTTGCTTTGTTGATTCTAAGGGCTTTAAATTTCTCATTCCTGCTTATATGCGTTTTACGCTCAAATATTGTGAAATAGATGATAGTGCTTCTATTGATGCAACAATTTATGCTTTACAACCAAGCAACTACAACTTTGATGGTTTTGCTCAGCTTCTCAATAAGAAGCAGAAAAAGGTAATATCTAGATTTCTCGAATATCTAATCTTAGAAGTAGGAGAAAACTGGGTTGATACTGATGTAGCTTTGCTGGCGTATGAAGCGTATTGGTATAGATATAATTAACTTGCACAATTTAATGTTAGCTCGAATTTTGCAAAGAATGTAGCTATGTAGAAAAACGATTGAAAAAAGACAGTAACAACTATAATTGATTCTAGATTGGGAATATCAAATATTCTTCTAGTTCAATTATTAGAGAACATTTTACTTTTGCCTTTTGCCTGTCTCAACGGTTATAAAATTAGAAGAGAGATTGAGGTAATAGGATGGGATACAATACAAAGTATTTCTGAAACCCTAATCAAAAATGATCACGATTGCATTACCTAAAGGCTCATTATTATTTGATTCCATCGAACTTTTTAAACAAATTGGCTTAGATTTTAGTGATTTCTTAGACTCAAAAAATCGTCAATTGCAGATTACCGATCCAACTAACAGCGCCCAAGCTTTATTAGTTAGGGCGACAGATGTTCCCGTCTATGTCGAATATGGACAGGCACAGTTAGGCATTGTTGGCTACGATTTATTATTAGAAAAAACCCCCACAGTTGCCCATTTAGCCGACTTAGAGTTTGGAGCGTGTCGAATGTCCGTCGCCGTCCCTAAATCAAGTCCTTATCAACAACCGATAGAACTTCCACCTAATGGAAAAGTCGCCTCGAAATTTGTTAATTGTGCCAAAAATTATTTTCGTAAACTGGATTTACCTGTAGAAATCATTCCCCTTTATGGCTCAGTTGAATTAGGCCCCATTACCGGAATGTCAGAAGCGATTGTTGATCTAGTTTCCAC
>JBCDDV010000346.1:0-4259 GCA_039180145.1 Cyanobacteria bacterium P01_G01_bin.49
GACGAAATTCAATTCTCTAGCGTATCATTTAACCAAATTTTAGCAGATGAAATCAACCTTACTTACTCCCACAGGAACAAATAACTCACCCACTAAGTTGCCATCTACGGCTAAAAAAGTTGTCAATGATAAAGGGAAAAATGGCGCAGGAGAAAATAAAAATGGGAGTAGTCAATATCCACCATTAGAAAAGCTGTTCCAAAAACTAAAACAAACCCTAGAAAATCATCGTAGTGAGCGACATATCGTCGTTATTCAAGATTTTCCTGATCCTGATGCCCTTTCGAGTGCTTGGGCTTATCAATTAATCGCCCAACCCTATGAAATTGAATGCGATATTGTCTACGCAGGAACCCTTTCTCATCAAGAAAATATTGCCTTAGTAAAATTGACAGGTTTACCCGCCAAACGGTGGAGTGTGAATACCCTTAAAGAACGGGATCTCTCAGTGTATCAAGGGTGTGTTTTAGTAGACTCTCAGGGGAACACCAGTCAGCTAATGCCCTATGTTCAGCAAGCAAAAATTCCTATTGTGATCGTTGTTGATCATCACACGCAACAAGAAAACATCAAAGCTGAGTTTATTGATTTACGGCCGAAAGTTCGCGCCACTGCTACGATTGTTACCCAATATCTAGAGGCAGGATTACTAGAGTTTAACAGTAACGACAGCATCCACGTTAAATGTGCCACTGCCTTGATGCACGGTATTCGTTCTGATACGAATGGGTTACTCCAGGGACAAGAAGAAGACTTACTTGCAGCAGCCTATTTGTCCCGTATTTATGATCCCCAATTACTCAATGCGGTGTTACAGTCAGCGCGATCGCGTCGTGTCATGGATGTCATTGAGCGATCGCTCAAAAATCGTCTCATCAAAAACAACTTCTCTATTGCTGGCGTTGGCTATTTACGTTACGAAGATCGGGACGCTATTCCCCAAGCTGCGGATTTTCTCGTCACTGAAGAAAATATTCACACGGCTGTTGTTTATGGTATTATCCACGATCAAGACAATGATATCGAAGTTGTGATCGGTTCTTTACGGACGAATAAACTAACCCTCGATCCTGACGAATTTATCAAAGAAGCATTAGGAAAAGATTCTCAAGGACGTTATTTAGGGGGAGGCAGAGAAATGGCAGGTGGCTTTGAAATTTCAATGGGCTTTTTTGGGGGTAGTAATGACAGCAGTGACTATACGAAGTTGAAATGGGAATTAGTTGATGCCCAAATTAAACAAAAACTCCTCCATTTAGTAAATCCTGAGAGCGAAGTCATTCACACCTAATATGTTAGGTTTGACAAGGAACAGAAAAAAACAGACCTTAAAAAAATGGCTATTTGTAGAGGTAGCTTTTCGTATTTATTGCTGACTTTTTTAGCATGAAAAATAAGCAAATGAGTGCATTGGTAAAACAGATAACAGATGCAAATCAAAACACAGCATTCTCTCTTACAGAAATGGGATTTAAGTTGGATCGTCCAGCGGAATTAATGGTTTATTTCAGCACTAATACCCAAGAAAAAGCCTCAATGTTGGCAAAAAACCTCAAATCTCTGGGATTCGCCAAAAACCAGATTTCATCCAGCCATCTCGACTGGAAAATCACCAGTGAAATCAAGATGCCTATTTCGACTTTTATTTCACGCCATTTCGTCGAGCAGCTTGCCGACGCAATATTAAGCAATAAGTGCAAGTTCCAAGGATGGCAGAAGAAGTACATTCTATGAAGTTAACAGTCTGATCAAGGTCTAGATTATCTGCTAACGTAGACTTATCAGCCTATTGCCAATACTCAACTGATTCCTATCAAATCAAGAAGAATTTGAGGGTCAGAAGTCGCAACAAAGCTATTAAGGTTATTTAACCGCCCCTATCCCTGTTTATCTATTTATCATGTTTAAGGCTGGAGATATTCTCTTTAAACGTTACAAACTCCTCAAACCTTTAGGAAAAACTGCCACAGGACATCAAACCTGGTTAGCGGACGATTTATCTTCTCTGGTTGAATCATCGTCTCAAGGGTGGAAAAACTGGCAATGGTTAATCTGGATTAAACGCTTAAATCAATGGTTTCGTCCTAAAGTTTATCAAAAAGTTACCGTTAAATTATTGGGGTTTAGTCCTCAAATGAAATGGGAACAATTTAAACTATTTGAGCGAGAAGCACAAGTTTTACAAACATTAGATCACCCCTTTATCCCTCAGTATCAAAACTATTTTGAAATTGCTCATCAAGAAGGTGGTGGAATTCCTTGGTTTGGGTTAGTTGAAGATTATATTCCTGGTAAATCATTACAAGACTTACTTGAAGAAGGAGAAAAATTTTCTGAACAAAGAATTTTCACTATTGCCACAGAAGTTCTCAAAATTCTCGTTTATTTACACGAATTAAATCCACCTGTTTTACATCGAGATATTAAACCAAGTAATTTGATTTTAGGTGAAGATGACTGTATTTATCTGATTGATTTTGGGGCAGTGCAAGCACAAGCCAATGCCACTAATTTAACCTTTACTATTGTCGGAACTAGTGGTTATACTCCTTTAGAACAATTTTGGGGAAAGGCACTTCCTGCCTCTGATTTATACGCATTAGGAGCAACTTTAATTCACTTATTAACAGGAATTTATCCGGCTGATTTGCATAATAAAGATTATAAACTTGTCTTTGAAGATAAAGTTATTTTAAAAGAATCATTTAACAACTGGTTAAAAAAGTTAACAGAGATTACCCTTTCTAATCGTTACCAAACAGCACGAGAAACCTTAGAAGAACTTGAGAAAACTAAATTTTATCAAGCTCAAACAAATGATGATATTTTCCTATTTTCGTCTCGAAAAATTCCCACTAAAACCCAGATTAAACTAGATAAATCAGAAACAGAATTAAAAATTTTTATTCCTGCGCCTCGTCTCAGATTTCTACAACAGTTATTGACAAAAAGAAGTTTTTTGATAGAAAATACTCAAACTTTTCAGCGTCTAATAATTCTGATTATTGTCTACGGATTATTTCTCGTACCGTTTTCTTTGATTGTAACAGGTATAACCCTTAAAAATACGGGATTTATTGTTGCTTCTTTAGAAATCATGGGAGGGATCAGCTTTGTTTCTGTTTTAGGCGTAATTATTACTTATATAATTAGTGGTCTGGGAAGCAAAACTTATTTATATCTTGATCGAGATGGTTTAGAAATAAAAGAAAAAATTCTTGGTATTAAGTATTATCAAGAAAAAGAAGCTTCTCAAAATATTATCGGCGTTTTTATCCACCAATTAGTCAATCAATATAAAGTCAGTATTAATACACGAAAAATGATTTATGTTTTGGGGAGTAAATTACAAAAAGAAGAGGCACTTTGGTTAGCCAAAGAAATTCAAGATTGGTTCAATTGAATTAAGAAGAAATTATGTTTAAAGCTGGAGATACTTTTCTCAATTGTTATCAATTAAAACAACGGTTAGGACGCACAGCAAGCGGACATCAAACTTGGTTAGCGGTAGATCAGCGGTCGCAAGAAAATGTTACGGTAAAATTATTAGCCTTTAGTCCCCAAATTCAATGGGGAGAATTAAAGCTTTTTGAGCGAGAAGCGGAAGTTTTAAAATCTCTAGAAAACCCCAAAATTCCTCATTATCGAGACTATTTCGATCTTGATAAAGAAATCGGTCAAGGAATTGCTTGGTTTGGGTTAGTTCAAGATTATATCCCAGGAAAATCTCTCCAAGAATTATTAGAACAAGGAAAAAGATTTACTGAACCAGAAATTTGCAACATTGCTAGAGAAATATTAGAAATTTTAACCTATTTACATGGCTTAAGTCCGCCAGTTATTCATCGAGATATTAAACCGAGTAACTTAATTTTAGGAGAAGATAATCATATTTATCTGATTGATTTTGGGTCAGTTCAAGCACAAGGAACTATCACTGGGGTCACTTTTACAGTGGTAGGAACCAGTGGTTATGCACCCTTAGAACAGTTTTGGGGAAAAGCAACCCCTTCATCTGATATCTACGCATTAGGGGCAACTTTAATTCATTTATTAACAGGAATTCCCCCTGCTGACTTACCTCAAAAAGAGACAAAAATTCAATTTGCTAATCTCGTGAGTATTCAACCTTATTTGATTCATTGGTTAGAAAAAGCAACTAATCCGGCAGTTGAGAAACGGTTTAGTAATGCTAAAACAGCGTTACAAAGTTTAGAAAACAAAGGTAAAGATTCTTTTGTTAATTATCAAAAATTTCC
>JBCDDV010000347.1:0-4258 GCA_039180145.1 Cyanobacteria bacterium P01_G01_bin.49
CCTCTCCCTGCTCCCTACTCCCGTCTCCCCTGCTCACTTCACAGTAACGTTTATTTTTGTCCAGGTACTTAATTATGTCCTAAAGCTCCTGTCCATCTTTTTAAATAATGCCTCTTATTCAAATACCTCCTTCTTGGCAAGCTTCTGAAAATACAATTACCCCCGAAAGTTTTTATGTTGATCGCCGTCGCTTTCTGAAAGGATTAATCGGAACAGGAATTGCCGCAAGTTTAGTTCCCCTAACAGGTTGTCAAAAATCTTCTTCTCAAACTGCCTTAGAAGCAAGTTTGCAACGTCCTCAACTATCGGGGGTCAAAAAATCAGCTATTTCTCAAGAAATTGACCGCCCGATTACCAAAGAAATTTTAGCCGGACAATACAATAATTTTTATGAGTTTGGTGGTGGTAAAAATATTTGGGCAAACGCTCAGAGTTTGCCGACAGAAAATTGGAAAGTCGAAGTGACAGGATTAGTCAAAAACCCACAAACTTATGATTTAGATGACCTGAAAAAAAAGTTTGCTTTAGAAGAAAGAATCTACCGTTTTCGTTGTGTCGAAGCTTGGTCAATGGTATTACCTTGGATTGGGTTTCCGATGAAAAGCTTAATTGCAGCAGTGGAACCAACAAACCAGGCAAAATTTGTTCGTTTTACTTCTTTTTATGATCCAGAAATAACAACTGGCCCTGATTTTCATTTAGGAAACTTGCCTTGGCCTTATCAAGAAGGGTTAAGAATTGAAGAGATGGCTAATGAGTTAGCTTTCTTTGCTGTTGGAATTTACGGGCATGATTTACCTAAACAACATGGCGCACCGTTACGGATGGTTATTCCTTGGAAATATGGGTTTAAGGGGGCAAAATCCCTTGTTAAAATTGAATTTATGAAGGAAAAACCCGCAACTTATTGGAATACAATTGCTCCCAATGAATATGGTTTTGAAGCCAATGTCAACCCCACAAAACCTCATCCTCGTTGGTCACAAGCAACTGAAAAATTTATCAGTACAGGGCCAGGATTATCTTGGGAAGTGAAAGAAACCTTACCCTACAATGGATATGGGCAATATGTTGCTAGTTTGTATGGTTAGATTCATGAAATCCCATGGGAATTATAGGTAGAATAGAAAAAAAAGTAATCAAATGTGATGTCAAGAATCATGATTTGTTTTGGTAATTTCAGTATTTTCAGACAAATTAGAGATCTTGGATGATAGGAAAGGTTGCTTATTATTTGAGGGAGAAATTGTTTGACTCAGAAGATAATTAAGAATTGTTCGCACAGCAATAATGACAATTAATCTAGCAATATCATCCCAACGACTAGAGATCATTGTCTTTAAAATGCTTGCCCCTACCAAAAAACTTAATCCCAGAGAAAATGAGTAACCCATCGCCAAGCGACTACGTTCAAAGGCTTCCGTTGTTTGAGGTTTTAATAGTAAATCTTTGAGAAAGATAACTAAGGCCCTCATCACTCCAATGAAAATCACAAACAGGGCTAATAATTGACACAGACTAGTCAGAATTTGGTTGAAAATTCTGACCATTGATGTAAGATCTCCACTCATCAATCAAGGCAATAAGTAATAATTAATAGCTTATGGTGAAATTACCTGAAACAAAAAAATAATCAACTATTTAGTCTTACTTTCTTGCATCAACTTAACAAATTTCTCAAATAAATAGTCAGCATCATGAGGCCCGGGACTAGCTTCAGGATGGTACTGAACAGAAAAGAAAGGCAAACTTTTATGAGATAATCCAGCTACAGTACGGTCATTCAAATTCAAATGAGTGATTTCTACCTCTGCGTCTAAAGATTTTTCAGTCACAGCAAACCCATGATTTTGACTGGTAATTTCTACTTGTTGCTTTAACCCGCAAGGCTGGTTTAATCCCCGATGACCAAACTTTAATTTAAAGGTTTCTGCCCCTAAAGATAGCCCTAAAATTTGATGTCCCATACAAATACCAAAGGTGGGCTTGCCTTGTTCAATTAAAGCTTTAGCAGTTGTAATTCCCTCTTCTACTGCCGACGGATCTCCTGGGCCATTGGATAGGAAAATGCCGTCAGGATTATAGTCCAAAATCTCTTGAGGAGATGTATTAGCTGGCACCACAATCACCCGACAACCATAACTTACTAACCGTCGTAAAATATTCCGTTTAACGCCAAAATCAATAGCAACAACCGTTAAAGATTTTTCTGTCAAATTGCTATTTTTCGGATTAAATTCCCAAGGAGAATCAGTCGGTTTTGACCACTCATAAATCTCTTTAGTGGTGACTTCTTTGACTAAATTTAATCCTGCCATATTGGGGGCTAATTGTACCTGACGCAGTAATTCACTTTTATCTAAAATTTCGGTGGAAATAATACCATTCATGGCACCAGAAGAGCGAATTTTACGCGTTAATGCCCTTGTATCTAACCCATAAATTCCCACAACTTTATGACGCACTAAATAATCAGGCAATGATTCCGTAGAACGCCAATTACTAGGACGATAAGTAATATTACGAGCAATGATTCCCTTTACTTGAGGGTGAGATGATTCCTCATCATCAAGATTAACCCCTGTATTGCCCAATTCAGGATAGGTAAACGTCACAATTTGCCCGCAATAGCTGGGATCAGTCAACACTTCTTGGTATCCGGTCATTCCCGTATTAAAAACAACTTCTCCAACGGTTGTTCCTTTTTCTCCAAACCCCAAACCTTCAAAAGATGTTCCGTCAGCTAACACTAATAACGCGGGTGTCGCCTTTGCAATTACCATAATCGTTAAGTTTTTGATACTGAGAAGAGATGAAATTCCACAGGGAACGCTAGACTAGATCAGGCAACTAATTAAATCCTAATGCTATAGTCACCTGTTGAGACAGATCTTTCCCTAAGTTACTGCGGATCATCTTATCAGATGCAACTAAGGGTGTTAAGGTAAAGTCGAACTGCCAAAAAGGTAGGTATAATCCCATGAGTCCCAAGAAATTAACCGGTGATGACAAGCAAGAAATTCTTAAGCTTTATCGCCAGACACCAGAAACCACATCTACCTTAGCTGATCGTTACGGGGTCAGCAGTTCAACAATTAGTCGCTTTCTGAAAAATACACTTTCAGGAATGGAGTATGAAGAATTAATTCAGAAAAAACGCTTAGCACGTACCAATAAATCCGAGGAGGAACCTAGCGAAGTAATCTCTCAACCAACGGAAAAAGAGACCAAATCTTCTCCTGTTCTGGTCAAAAAGGAGTCTCCTACAGCGATCGCAGAAAAACCACAGGTTAGTAAGCAAAAACCTGCCCTTAAAGTTCAAGTCGAACAGACGAAAGATGATGATGAGACTGAAGATGACTTAGAAGAAGTTGATGTGATCGCCCTTGGGGAAATGTTGGGAGAAGATCTTGGGGATGAAGATGAGGACTGGGAAGACGAAGATGACGAAGACGAGGAAGAAGATGGAAATTATGAGCAGTCTTTGTCAGGAGAGGGAGATATTCAAGTCTTACCTTTATCATCGGCAACATTTCCGAGAACTTGCTATTTAGTGATTGATCGTACGGCAGAATTAATTGTTCGACCTTTGAAGGAATTCGCCCATTTAGGACAAATTCCTACCGATGAATTTCAAGAGAAAACTTTACCCGTTTTTGATAATCATCGCATTGCTCGTCGTTTTTCTAATCGTTCTCAACGGGTGATTAAAGTACCAGATGGTCGTTTATTATACAAAACTTGTTCTCATTTATACGACAAAGGAATTACTCGTCTGCTAATGGATGGTCAAATTTATTCTTTGTCTTCAAATGCAGAAACTTTTTCCTAGATTGATAACAATTGGCGTGATTTTTATGCTAATTGTCTATCAACAAAAAGGAGTAATTCACACACAAAAATTACTTTTATTGGTACTATTAGTTGGAAGAGAACAGTTAATAGAGTTGGGTTTCGTTCCTCTATCCAACCAACAAGATTCGGTAAACTGCTAAGTGCAATCTAGGAGAGATCGCACTTGTTCATGATTTTTGGTCAAATTTCTTTCAGTCAACAGGAAGATCCCAAAACATTCCTGCCCAGGGAATTATCTTAGACCTAGATTCTGAATTAGCAAATCCTTCTCGAACCTGTTCATATAAAGTAGGATACTGCGCTAATAATTGCGCTTCTGTTAGATTAGCTTGTAGTGGAGTCCCTTCAAGGGTAAAAATTGAGTATCGTAACCCTTCTTTTTCTGAGCTAATTGTTACCAGGC
>JBCDDV010000348.1:0-4254 GCA_039180145.1 Cyanobacteria bacterium P01_G01_bin.49
AAAAATTCAATGTCAAGATTATCTCCCTCCTTGATTCCTAATTCTACTGCCCGTCCGCTGCTTAGTTCAATGACTTGATTAACGAGTCCATCGGGGCCATAAGTTGGGCAGGGATCAGCCTGACAAGGGGGAACTGCAGAAATAACAGCTTTAACCTTACCATTAGCTAAAAAAATCATATCAAGAGGAATGCTCACATTTTTCATCCAAAACCGAACAGGTCGTAATTCCTCAAAAACAAAAATCATGCCGCGATTTTCTGCTAAAGAGTCTCGATACATTAAGCCAATGCTTTGTTGTTCTGGGGTCCTTGCCGCTTCTAATTCTATGACTTGTTCTCCTATTTTTATTTTTGCTTCAATGGGTAAATCTTGTCTTTCTTCTTGAGCAATTAATTGGGGGGAATTATCGGTAAATTGTGTTTTGGTAGCTGAGGAACATCCTAATAAAAAAAGGCTGATCAGAACAATTAGGCTAATTGATTGGTTCATTAGAATTGGTTCAGAGATTAATAAAGTTTATCCTTCTCGTAAAACATATCCTACCCCACGAACAGTATGAATCAGTCGCTTATGTCCTTCGCGCTCTATTTTTAGGCGCAGATAACGAATATAAACCTCAATCACATTCGATTCGCCTTGGAAATTGTCCCCCCAAACATTTTCTAAAATTTGCTCCCGTGTCAATACTTCCCTCGGATATGACATTAAACATTTAAGGAGTTCAAATTCTTTCATCGTCAGGCCAGTCGCTTTATTTTTGACAAAAAGCTGACGAGTTGTCAAGTCGAGAATCACATCCCCAAATTGAAGTTGTTCTTTGACTATTTCAGCCGGGGTAAGATAGAAGCTAACCAATTTGAGTAAGGTTTGGGAATGATTTGTGTGTAATAAATAATCATCGGCCCCAGCCTCTAAACAAGCGACTCTTTCTTCAACTGTTTCTTGATTAATCATCATCACGATAATAATCGTATTACTTCGCTGTCTTAATTGACGACAAACTGCCAAGCTAGTGCTATCTCTTTCATGACGACTAATCACTACCATCAACGGTTGATGTATTTGAAATTCTTCAACAGCTTGGGATAGATCTGTGACAACAATCGGAGTATAACCCGCTTCCCCTAAATCACTACAGACTCGCTGGTTAAAAGAATCGTCTAGTTGCACAAGAAGAATACCAGGATTTAAACTCATTTTATTCAGGAAAAATTTCTGTGACGACTCGTTCTTGACGATTACTATTGGTAACAACAATATTATTATCAGTTATAGTGCCGACGGCTTTTTCTCCTGTTAAATTAAATTTGGGATTTTCGGTTTGTTCGTAAATCACATTGCCTAAAGCTTCAACGGTCTGGGAAACCATATTCCAGGTTAAGTTATTAGCATACAATTTGGCCTGATTGGTGGCACTCGATCCTTGAACATTCCCCTTAAGATAAGCAATATTTTGAGCTAAATCGACGTGGGCATCATTTCCGGTAACGGTAACATTATCTTCATATTGAATCAACTTGACGGGTTGCTTATTTGAGTAAACTTGACGGGTATTATAGTGCCAGAGAACTTCATTGGTAGCCACTTGTACCGGAGGTTTAACTGACTTAAATTCGATATTCTCTTTAATCAAGACTTGTTCTTTATCTAAGCGAATGGTGGCACGGTTGGCCACTAAATGGTCGGTGATAACTTTATCTTGGAACTTGGTTAAGTTTAATAAGCGATCGCCGATAATTGTTTGCTTGGGAACTTCCCAAATTAAATGTTCTGTTTTTAACTGTAAGCTTTTTTCCTCGGAAGTCCCGATAATTTTTCCGATTAATTCCAATTGTTGTTCACGAGTATTATACTTACCTTCTTTGGCAGAGACTTCTAGTTGAGGATGGGAACCTTTGAGATCTTGACGAACCATTAACAGTGATTCTTGGGGTCGCCATTCTACTTCATTACTGCGAATGACCGCTTTGTTACGGGGATCAACAGCGACAATATTTTCCTTGAGAAAAATCTCCGCACCGTCTTTATAAATTTCACCATAATCAGCTTTAATTTGCAAGACAACTTTTCCGTCTTGAAAAATATTACCTTTGACGGCATCTAACTGGGCTTTTTTGCGATCAGGACTGTATTTTGCCTCGTTTACCTGGATTTTCCAGAGCAATTCTCCTTCTGCGTTAGATTGCTCTAGGGTGGCATTATTCAGGCTTAAATTGGTTTCTTCTCTTGTCTCAAGTTGATTTTCCGTATTTTTTGACTCTTGCTTACCTGATTGACAAGCAATTAGACTCAATAATAGAAGCAGCACTCCCCCTTTTAGTAGTCGATGTCTGGGGAAATGCTGTCTTGGAAGCGTATTATGTTGGTTCATTACCTTCTTTTTATCGTCGGAGATGTCCCTTTTACTTTATCGCTATCTTTGCTTATTTTGATTGAGAACGCCCACATTAGAATAGGAATTGTACGACATATGGGGTTTAGATGTTTTTTGGATATCTTCTTTGATCTGATCGAGATCAATGTAACGATCAGCCACATTAATTAAGCTATCACTGGTCATAGAACGGAGACTAACCACTTCAATGCGGGCCCCACGATAACTAACAGCATCAGCAGCATAGGCGAGATCCCCATCTCCACTGACAATGACTGCTGTATCATAAGAACCTACCAACGCCATTAAATCAACGGCAATTTCCACGTCTAAGTTGGCTTTCTTGGACCCATCAGGCAGTTGGACTAAGTCTTTGGCAATGACACGATAACCGTTGCGTCGCATCCACAAGAGGAAACCCTGTTGTTTTTCGTTGGTGCGATCAACCCCTGTATAGAAAAAGGAACGAAGAAGTCGAGATCCCCCAGTTAGACGATAAAGAAGCTTGGTGTAATCAATTTCGATGCCCAATTGTAGTGCTGCATAGAATAGGTTGGAGCCATCAATGAAGATTGCTACCCGTCCCCGATTTTCTAAGACCTGCTCTGGAGTGAAAATCGAATCATCTTCAAAATCATCAAACATTGTTGTTATGCCTCGTTGGTCATCAAAAAAGGAGGGGGTATGAAAGTTATTTGTCAGTTCAGGTTTGTATTTCATAGTAATTGAATTGGTTTCGATACAAAAGTTAGAAGAAATGCTAATTTTTGTTATTTTTAAGGGCTATTCTCTGACGGCGGGTCAAGTTTAGCAAAAATAGGTTGCGGCTTAGGTAGATTTTGATTGGCGATGATTTTTCCCCATTGACTATGTTGATTAAAAGGTGCAATTTTGTTTAGGCTATCCTGTTGATGAAAATTCACTGAATAACCTAGTTGTTGGTAAATTTTAGAACTGAGGTTGGGGATAATTGGAGACAGCAAATAAGCAGCAAGGCGAACTGATTCTAACACGGTATATAGAATTGCCTCTACTTCTGAGTGTTTTTCTTCTTTATATAAACGCCAAGGGGCCTGTTCATCAATATATTTATTGCCGGCCCGAATTAACGTTAAAATTTCCTCACATCCCTCATTAAATTTCAGGGTTTCATAGGCTTTAATCACTCGCTCCCCTAGATTTGAGCCTATGGTTTTTAGGGGATGTTCTTGAGATAAATTTGCTGCATTGATAGGAGGCAATGACCCTTGGCAATATTTTTGGGTCATGCCCAAGGTGCGATTCAGCAAATTTCCTAAGTCGTTCGCTAAATCTGCATTAAGAATATTAACAAAACGAGTTTCGTTAAAATCACCATCCTTTCCGCATTCTATCTCCTTTAAGAAATAGTAGCGTACGCCATCTGCACCATATTTATCGACTAATTCAAAGGGATCAATGGTGTTACCTAGGCTTTTACCCATTTTCTGCCCATCTTTTGTTAGGAAACCGTGACCAAAGATTTTTTCGGGTAAGGGTAATTTAGCTGACATTAACATTGCGGGCCAATAAATTGCATGAAACCTTAGAATATCTTTACCAATTAGATGCAAATTAATGGGCCACCATTGGGATAAAGCATTATCTAAGGTGGGTTCTTGTTGCGGATCAAGTAAGGCGGTAACATAGGCTAAAAGAGCATCAAACCAAACATAAATTGTGTGACTAGGATTGCCAGGAACTGGAAAACCCCACTCAAGATTAACGCGGGAAATAGAAAAGTCTTGTAACCCTTGACTGACGAAATTCAAAATTTCATTGCGGCGGCTTTCTGGTTCAATAAACTGAGGATTATCTTGATATAGTTTGGTTAATTCTATTTGATATTTTGATAATTTA
>JBCDDV010000349.1:0-4246 GCA_039180145.1 Cyanobacteria bacterium P01_G01_bin.49
CGATCGGAAAAAAGATTTAAGCATTGGGGTACGTTTTGCCAAAGAGAAGGAAAGCTTAACTACCCTTGATGGTCAAGATCGTCCTTTAAAACCCGTTAACTTGATTATTACAGGGAATGATGTTCCTGTTGCGATCGCAGGGGTCATGGGAGGAGAAGCAACAGAAGTCTCTGAAGGAACCAAAAATATTCTCTTAGAAGCGGCCCTTTTTGAACAAGTCACCATTCGACGTTCCTCACGTTCCCAAAGTTTACGCAGTGAAGCATCAGCCAGATATGAACGAGGCATTAATCAATCTGAGTTAGAATTAGCCTGTCAGCGTGCGATCGCCTTAATTGCGAAATTAGCCGGAGGAAACCCCGTTACGCAAGTCATGACTGATAACCGTCCTGACTTATCCACTCAGTCCATTCAGCTACGGTTAGACCGTATTCATCAGGTTTTAGGGCCAGTGGAAAAAGAGGGTAAGGTGACTCAGATAATGGCTGCTGATGTAGAACGGATTTTAACCGACTTGAACTGTACCTTAACCCCCGTGAAAGGAAAAACAGAGGTTTGGTCTGTATCTGTTCCCTCCTACCGTTGCCGAGACTTAGAAAGGGAAATCGACCTGATCGAAGAAGTAGCCCGTCTTTACGGCTATGATCGCTTTTGTGATGAACTCCCCAACAAAACTGAACCAGGGGGACTCTCAACCGAGTATCAAATTCAACGCAACGTTAGGGAAGTCTTTCGCGCAGTAGGACTGACGGAATTAGTGCAGTATTCCTTAGTGAAACCAGAAGTTGCTGATATTGTCATTGCCAACCCCTTATTTGCCGAATATGCTGCCCTGAGAACCAATCTTTTAGACGGGTTAATTGGTGCGTTTGCCTATAACCAGTCTCAAGGAAATGGCGCGTTAAATGGGTTTGAAATTGGCCGAATTTTCCGACAGATTGACGGAGAAATGGACGAATGGGACAATTTAGGGGGTATTCTGGGGGGTGATTTGTTACCCCAAGGTCGTTGGACAAGAAGTGGCAAACTTAAACCCATGACTTGGTATGAAGCTAAAGGGGTTTTAGACAGTGCCTTTCAACGGTTAGGGGTCATGGTTGAATATCAACCCGATAGTCAGGATGAACGGTTACATCCAGGTAGAACTGCCTCTTTATGGTTGAATGGGGAACGGTTAGGAACTTTTGGACAGTTGCATCCCCAACTGCGACAACAACGAGATTTAATAGATGCTGTGTATGCTTTTGAATTAGACTTGCGTTGTTTATTAAAGGCTTTAAATAATGGTAATTTGTTAACTCCCCATTTCCAAACTTATTCTGCTTATCCGTCAGTAGAGAGAGATTTAGCATTTTTTGCTCCCCTTAAAATTTCTGTCGATCAGTTAACAAAAACCATGAAGAAAGCAGGGGGAAAGTTACTGGTAGGAGTCGAATTATTTGATGATTATCAAGGGAAAAATGTCCCCGAAGGACAAAGAAGTTTAGCCTTTAGTTTGGCCTATCGTTCAAGCGATCGCACGTTAACAGATGAAGATGTTGAACCTGTTCACGATAAAATTCGTCAAGCTTTAGTTAAACAATTTGAGGTGACTTTGCGGAGTTAGTCCTATTAAAGATAGGTTTAGGGACTACTGGTAAACAATAACCTTGCTCCAGCAGTGACAAAGGCCCCTGCCAAGAGAACAATTAACGCCCAAACTTGATTTTTTTGGGTTCCCTCAACAGTTTTTAGTCTATTGTCCATTCCCTCTACTTTCTCTGATAATTTGGCTATCTCGACTTCGATACTATTAAGTTTGTCTAGTTTCGTATTGACATCTTTGATTTCTTGCTTAAGCTCTTTTAAGACTTCTTCTAAAGAGTAAGTGATTGTAACAGGTTCATTCATGAGTAACACTTTATTTACTATTATATTAATCTTATTAGCTGATGTTCATAAAGGGATTCAATATTGCCAAAATAATCAAGAATTATTCGAGTCTGTAAACAAACTAGAGTCTACCCCAAAGAAATTTCCTAAAATCTTGGCTTGTTCAGGGGTGATCACAACGGTTTGATTAATTAACCCTTCCCAGTTTAATTCCTCTTGAAAAAGTGCTTCAATGTCTGTTCTTGATAGGTTATTTTGTTCCATGAGGAAGCATAGCACGGAAATGGGAGTAGCGTCTTTTCCTGGCTGATAAAACTCGGTTTCAAATTTCTCAACTAAAAAAGATAAAAGATCGTAAAGTTCGTCTTCTTCTGGGGTTCTTTGAGGGTGGTGCATTAACTCTTCAATAATTCGTAAAGCTTGTTCATTTTCTTCTTCTGTTCTAATCAGCTTTGGTGAATACTTAACTAAAAGCTGTTTGTAGTTGCCTTGATTAAAAGTAAGGGTCATTTTTCCATTTCTCCTTATCGTATTCAGCATGAGTTAATACATCTTTAAGTGATCGAACATAAATAAAATAAACTGTCTTAGAAATGTCAATAAGCCGTAACCCCTCTCCCTACTCCGAGGCTCTCTGCTCCCCTGCTTTACTTAACTATAACGTTGATTTTTGTCCAGGTACTTAAAGTCCCAATAATTGGGCGATCGCAGGTAATAATTTATTGAATTCTTGTACTAATTTGGTGGCATTGGGTAAATTTGAGGCGATTCCCATTAGGGCATTTTTGGAGAGTCTGGCTAATTTTTTGAAGTTACTATCTTTTGGATTATTTGCTGCTTGAGTTAAGCTTTCAGTCGCTTCTAATGCTTCAGCTTTTTGGATATCATTAAGGCTTTCTTCAGTTTCTATAGCTGTTTGAAGTTGAGTTAATAGGTCTTTGAGGCTATTTTTTCCATCTTCGGAATTATCAGGCAATTGTTGAATATTATTAGAAACTTTACCACTAATTTCTCCTAAGTTGACAATGGATTGATTGGCATTAATATCTCTAATGTTGATATTTTGGCTACTGTCTGAACTGTGATTCATAAGTTTATTGTCGATAATATTTGTTAAATTGGGTTGGTGAATTAAAGCGAGTTTAGTGATTTCTGTAATATCTTTGGTTAAGTTTTTAATGTCTTCTTTGTGGTCTTTTTCGGCTTCTAATAAGGCAGTTTGTTTGGCTGCTTCTAATTTGGCTTCATACGCTTCATTAAATGTATGTTCAATGTTTCCTTTATCAGCTTCTTCAGGAACTTCAAGGGTAACTAAAACATCTTGTCCTTTTTTCTCGATGCCTTGAATAGAATTGTAGGTAATTTCAGGATTTTCTGCCATAATTTTCTGAAAGGCAATTTTAAAGGCATCTGAATTAACCCCATTGCGTAATAATAACTGCACCGTATTCATAATTTTGCGGTACAGTTGCTCAAAGTCTCCTGGTTGAAAAACTTTATCAGGATCATGGGGACGGCGTTCTCTACTGCCTTTTTTATTCTCTTTTTCTAATAAAAAGACATATTGACAGTCCACATTATCTAAAACAGTTGTATGATCGATATTCCAAGCTTCTACACAAGCACCTGTTAAATTACATCCAGTAAAATCGGTTTTGAGAGCAGAAACTTCCGTTAAATTTGCCCCTTCTAAGTTAGCGACTTTTAAGGTGGCTTCACTGAGATCGCACTGTTTTAAATTAGCTTGATTTAAATAGATGAAATGACCCAAGTTTTGCGATAAAGTTTGAGATGAGATATTGCGATACTTCTAAACTACTACACTTCCAAAATTATGCCAAAATACATCTTATTCGGTAGCTATTGCGAAAATGCCTTAGAAAAGCGAACTCCTTACCGTCAAGATCATTTAGACGGGTTAAAAAAACAAAAAGAATCAGGTATTTTAGTTACCATCGGCCCCACAAAAGATAATACACAAGTCTTTGGTATTTATGAGGCAGAAAATGAAGCCAAAATCAAAGAATTAATTGAAAACGATCCCTATTGGAAAAATGGTATTTGGACAGAGTATGAAGTGAAAGAATGGATACAAGCTTTTTGATAATTGTTGATTGTTGATTAGATATTCCCAAAAATCCATAAAGTTGTTAAGGAATTATTGATAAATTCAAGATATGGTTGTTTAGATTACAGTCATATTACTAAAAATTCAGCTAAATCGACTGTTTTTGCTGCTTTTTTTGAACGAAAATTGTAATACCATTTCTCAAAAGTAGCAGGAGAGATCAAATAATCCACGTTAATTGAAAAAAACTTCAAACCGTTATTATCCCTATTCCCCACCCCCTACCACCTATCCCCTGCCATTAAG
>JBCDDV010000350.1:0-4241 GCA_039180145.1 Cyanobacteria bacterium P01_G01_bin.49
AACAAGAATGCCAAAGTCAATAATGCAGGGAGCAGGAAATGGGTGTGAGGTATGGTCGTGACTCATAAGAAATTGCCTTCAAGCGCGACTATCTATGCCAGTGTGGAGTAAGATCCCTGGTGTGTGATTTGTCTGTAAAAGTAAGTAGGGCTATTACATAATCTTAACTCAATATTCCAGGCTAATTTCTTAAAGTTTTAACCAATAATGACTAATTTAAGTATTAATGCTTAACAAAATCTTAGCAAAAGTTATTGATTTCTTAACATCTTTTTTAGGGGCAATCATATTTTATACAGTTATTCCTTTGCCTCAACAGTGGCCCTTAACGGTTAAACGTATTGCACGCTGGGCCCCCATCATTGGATTATTACTAGGGGGAATATTAGGATTAGCCGATCAACTCCTAACATTAATCCCATTGCCTATAACCGTTCGTAGTGGGTTAATCATCGTAACTTGGATTGCTATTACAGGAGGATTGCACTTAGATGGGGCTATAGATACTGGTGATGGACTAGCGGTCAAGGAGCAATCAAAAAGCTTAAAGGTTATGCAAGATAGTGTGACAGGGGCCTTTGGGGTGATCAGTGGCATCATCATTATCGTCTTGAAAATCCTAGCCTTGAGTGAGCTATCCTCTTATCGTTGGTGGGGTTTAATGATGGCTGCGGGTTGGGGAAGATGGGGACAAGTCAGTGCGATCGCCTTTTATCCCTATCTTAAACCCACTGGAAAAGGGGCCTTTCATCAAGAGCAAATTCGTCTGCCCCAAGATTTATTATTAGGGTTACTAAGTTTATGGGGAATGAGTGGACTATTAGCCTATCTAACGCCTCAATTATGGCGGCTAGGATTGGGAATTGGTCTAATGGGAGCAGCGATCGCCCTAGGGGTGAGTTATGGATTTTATCGTCGTTTTGGGGGTCATACTGGAGATACTTATGGTGCCGTCGTCGAATGGACAGAAACCTTAATTCTATGCTTATTAACCCTTTGTCTTAAGGGTTAACCGGACGCAAACGAGTCACCTTGAGGGTAAAATTTCCTCCCCCTGTTTCACCAAAAGCACGAACCCGAATAATATATCTACCACTCTCGGTGATACGAGAAAATAATAGAGAATTAGTGCTACCATCAGGCCCATCATCATTTTCAGCAATGGTTGTCCCATCCTCTCCCAGAAGTAAAATCAGACTATCAAATTCATCTGACGTTAAATCAATAGCCACTTGATCTCCTTTTTCGAGATCGATCCAATAATCTTTAGCAAATCCCCCTTCTCCAGTGGGAATATCCTTGTCAGATAACGCATCAGAGACCGTTGCATCAGATTTGAGCGGAATAGGATTATAAATCTGCTGTCCGTAAACAGGGAACGTAGCTAAACTCAAAACCAGAGAAAACCAGGCGATCGCGAGATTGTTCAAAGAAGATTGACGAAACAGATAGGTCATAAAATCAACATTCATGATGCGTAGACGGACTCCATTATAATCACAAGTTTCTCAAGAATTATCAGATCTCTGTTGCCACCAATGCAACTTAGAATAAGATCTTCGCGTCTATTGGAATCGAATGCTCTTAAGATTCTCATTGGAATCACTTAATTAAATTCCATTTAAAATCAAAGAGTTCTTAGTTGAGGAAATTATGACTGCTGCACCCGATTATTTATCTACCACTTTCCAGTATCGCCGTCCAAGAAAATCGGCGAACTCACGTCGTGGTCATCAAATTTCTACCACTAATCGGACAAAAGTTACTCGGTTACCGAAACGTTCAAGACAACTTCCTTTAGCCTTACAATTTTTGTTATTAGTGCAGAAAAGTTCTACTACCTTAACCTGTGGATTAGTTGCTATCACTTTAGCGGTTTACGGATGGACAGTTTATGCACCGACCCTTTGGAGTCGAGAATTTTCTAAATTGAAAACCTTACAACGGGATGAACGTCAACTTGTCTCGACAAACGAAACCATCAAACATAAAATGGCGCAAAAAGCTGAGCAGCCTGGTTCTGGGTTAACCCAGCCAAACCCCAATCAATCTTTATTTGTTCCCCCAGCAGACTCGCCAAAAATCGAAGTTCGAGTTAATGCTCATTCTCCTGAAGAAGAACCTTTGCTTGCCGACTCTTTTGTCTCTTATTAAATGTCAGGAAGTCAAGAATAACCAATCGGGAAAGGGACAGAATTTTCTCACTTTTGACTTCTCACCAATTCCCCACACTTGAACAGTCAATGCGTAAATCTAAGCTCAAACAACGTTCTCGTCGTTCCCAAACAACCCTGACTCAAAGTCGTCCTTCGCGTCGTCTTAAGACTCATACTCGGACAAAAAAGAAGTCCCAAGGTTCTCCGTTGCCAAAATTTCGTCTCTTGATGGTCTGGGGAGTCCTCGTAGGGGCAATAATTGGGCTGGGGTGGCAAGCTTATCAATTGCAGATTGTTCGAGGTAGCGAATTACAAGAAAAAGCCCGTTTACAACAAACTGTCAACATCCGCCCTTATATTCCACGGCTTTCAATTATTGATAGTGAAAATAATATTTTAGCGACCGATCGCCTACAATACATTCTCTATGTTCATCCGATTCAATTTAAACTGCCCCAAGAAGAAATCGCTGCTCAACTGAGTTCTCTCCTAGAGGATCAAACCCCCGCTCAACTTTTAGAAAGATTTAAACAGCGTAAAACCGGAATTCCCATTGCCAAGGGATTAACAGAAGGAGTAGCAGCAAGAATTCAAAAATTAGGACTTGATGGGGTTGAAGTTAATGAAACCTATCGACGTTTTTATCCTCAAGAAAACGTCATGGCTGACGTGGTAGGTTTTGTCGACCACGAACGACGGGGACAAGGTGGAATTGAGTTAAGTCAACAAAAGCTTTTAGATCGGGATTTAAGAAGTCTCTATGTTCAACGGACTGCTTTGGGATCTATCATGCCCACCTCTCTCCCATCAGACCTACTTAAGTCTAACGATTGGCGGGTACAATTAACCATCGATATGCGTCTACAAAGGGCTGTCCGTTTTGCGTTAAAACAACAACTCCAAAAATTTAATGCTAAACGAGGGGCGGTTATCGTCATGGATACTAGGGATGGTTCTCTCGTTTCTTTGGTGTGTGAACCGACTTTCAATCCGAATGAGTTTTATAAGTCAAAAGTAGAACTGCTGAAAAATTGGACAGTAAGCGACCTTTATGAACCTGGCTCAACTTTTAAACCAATTAATGTGGCTTTGGCTTTAGAAGCAGGGGTTATTCAACCAGATACTGTCATTTATGATTCTGGGTCAGTTAGTGTAGATGGTTGGAATATTTTAAATGCTAGTAAAACAGGGAATGGATCAATTAGTATTGCAGAAGTTTTACAGACCTCTAGCAATGTGGCTATGGTCGATATCATGCGACGTTTAAAGAAGGAAGATTATTATCAACGTCTACACAAGCTCGGAATTAATGAAAAAACACGAATCGATTTACCTGGAGAGGTAGCAGGACGGTTAAAAAGCAAAGACGTATTTACCAATCGTTTTATTGAAGCAGCAACAGCCTCTTTTGGTCAAGGGTTTGCGTTAACACCTATCAAGTTAGCTCAATTACACGGTGCTTTGGCCAATGGGGGTAAGTTGGTAACGCCTCATTTGGTTAAGGGGTTAGTGGATGCAGAAGGGGCAATTCACTGGCAACCGAATTACGAAACAGAGCAAGTTATCTCACCAGAAGTGAGTCAAACGGTGGTAGAGATGATGGAAACAGTGGTAGCTGAAGGCTCAGGGAAATCTGCTCAAATTCCTGGTTATCGCATTGGGGGAAAAACTGGAACTGCTCAAAAAGCGGGGCCTAGAGGTGGCTATTTGCCTAATGCGAAGATTACGAGTTTTGTGTCAATTTTGCCAGTTGAATCCCCTAGATACGTGGTTTTAGTGGTGGTAGATGAACCAAAAGGAGGCAATACCTATGGCTCAACAGTTGCTGCACCTGTGGCTAAAGTGGTGATGGATGCTTTAATTTCTCTCAAAGGTCTTCCCCCCTCAAACTAGAGTTTTGAAACTAATCAGCATAGGTAAAAGTAACTAAACCGAGTTCAGACTTTAAAAAACGTGAGTTCGGTGTTAGGAGGGCGGGCAAAGCCCGTGCTTCGCAACGGAGGTCGGAGTTAGGATTTCTTGATGTCAGATAATCTGGGAGGGAACCTCCCAGTTCTGACATCGCTTTTTCAACGAGAGAATCAG
>JBCDDV010000351.1:0-4241 GCA_039180145.1 Cyanobacteria bacterium P01_G01_bin.49
TCTAAACCTAGTCTTTCTCCATCAATAATATGTTGTTTTAGTCGCTCTTCTATCGGTAAATTAGCCGTTTTTGCTGCATCTTTTTTTGTTGTTTTTCCGGCAAATAATTCTGTTAACTTAGTTAAGGGGTCGTAAGTGCAAATCTCCCCGTCAAATTCTCGTAAATCATAAATTAAATCTCGGCATATTTTTTGATGTTCTGTTTCTATTTTAGATATGGGTAAAATTTTACTAGCACTTACAATTGCGCCGTCTAATCCTACCTGCATTGCTTCATATAAAAACAAAGAATTAAGCACTTGTCTAGCCGCAGGATTTAACCCAAAAGAAATATTAGAAACCCCTAATAAAATGTGACATCCTGGTAATTCTTCTCGAATCTGGCGAATTGCTTCGATGGTAGCTTTTCCATTCTCTCGGTCTTCTTCTATTCCGGTTGAAATAGGTAATGCCAAGGGATCAAAGAACAATTCGTGGGCAGGAATTCCGTATTTTATTGCTGCATAGTAAGCTCGTTTTGCAATTTCAAATTTCTTATCTGCCGTCCGTCCCATTCCTTCTTCATCAATGGTTCCGATGACTACACCTGCACCATGCTTTTTTGCTATTTCTAATACTTGAAAAAAGCGTTCTTCCCCATCTTCGTAGTTAGTGGAATTGAGGATACATTTTCCTCCAGCAACCTTTAACCCTGCCTCCATTTTTTGCCATTCTGTCGAATCAAGCATTAAAGGTAAGGTAATATTGTTCACAAGACGAGAGGCTAATTCGTGCATATCTCGCACTCCATCCCGTCCCACATAATCCACGTTCACATCTAAAATATGAGCCCCTTCTTTTACCTGAGATTTAGCCAGAGAAACTAAACTATCCCAATCTTCTTGATCCAATAATTTGCGACATTTTTTTGAACCGCTGGCGTTTAATCTTTCCCCAACAATCAAAAAAGAATTATCTTGAATATAGGGCTGAGTGCTATAAATTGAAGCAGCAGACGGTTCATAAACGGGATGACGTTCTTTCGGTTTTAATTCTTTAGAAAGTTCTGCTAAGGCTTTAATATGAGCGGGACGAGTGCCACAACATCCCCCAATAATTTGTACCCCTAAATCTTCAATAAAGTGCATTAACGCCATTTGTAATTCGATAGGCGTTAAACGATAATGGGCTTGTCCGCCAATATTTTCTGGTAACCCCGCATTAGGAATACAAGAAATAATAAAAGGGCAATGTTTTGAAAGATACTTCATATGCTCTTTCATTTGTTCCGGCCCAGTGGCACAATTTAGACCCAAAATATCAATATTATAAGGCTCTAAAATCGCTACTGCTGCACTAATTTCTGTCCCGACTAACATGGTTCCCATGGTTTCCACCGTGATCGAAACCATGATAGGTAAACGGTTTCCTTTCTTATTAAAAACTTCCTCAACTGCGTTTAAAGCTGCCTTAATTTGCAGCACGTCCTGACAAGTTTCAATGAGTAATAAATCTGCCCCGCCATCATATAATCCTTCTGCTTGTTCAACATAAGCATCCCTTAATGTATCAAAATCAATATGTCCCAATGTGGGTAATTTGGTTCCTGGCCCCATTGATCCTGCTACAAAACGGGGTTTTTCAGGCGTATAATATTCTGCTGCGATGTTTTTGGCTAATTCTGCTGCTTTTTTATTAAGATAATAGGCTTTATCCGCTAAATCATATTCTGCCAGAACAATAGAAGTTCCCCCAAAGGTATCTGTTTCAATGACATCTGCACCTGCTTCCAAAAAGCCTCTGTGTACCTTCTCTACCGCCTGTGGGGTGGTTTGAACAAGATATTCATTGCATCCTTCATATTTTGCCCCACCGAAGTCCTCAGCAGTCAAATTTTGGGTCTGTAATGAGGTTCCGGTTGCACCGTCAAAGACGATAACGGGACGTTTGGGACTTGTAAGATAATCGAGGAAAGGACTATTCATGAGTGTAGCAGCTTAGCAAATATGAATTGAGACGTAATATAATATAAAAAACATCTTAACTTAAGAAAAGCAGATAATCTTAACCTAATTAGTAAAAATCTAAGAATTGTATTCATTTCAACAACTTCCTTGATAGCAATAAATAGTGCATACCTTTTCAATTTTTCCATTAATCTCAACAGACGATTTAATAACCTTAAGTTTCTACCAAATGGGAAGTTTTCACGGCTGTATTAACTTCTTTGGGATGAAAGGGAATAACATCGTGAAAACGATTGATATTGATATAGTATTTCCCATTAGGTGCTTGCAAGAAAATATCCACTAATTTCATGTTCCATAAAATTTCTTGATAGGTGTAAGAATATCGCGCATGAATTGTTTGGGAAAAAGTCTCATCAAGTCCTGTTAATGTTACCCAAATTTCTGTATCTTCTTGCATTAAAGATTCAGAAGAGGTACCAAATAAAGGGCTACTTTCATCAATGGGGTGCATAACTTGCCAACTTAATCCAAAAATTGGTGTTTGCGATCGCAATAATTTCAAATCATAAAAACGACGCATCTGATGTCCTTCGCTACTAATTTCATTACGAACTAAACTAACTTGAATTTGTGCTTCTAAAATTTGGTTTTCTCGCTGGTTTGCCGTACGAAATACTAAAGTAGGAACTTCATTAAATGGACAAATTACTGCCACTCGACTAAATAAAACCCTAGCTGTCGGCCGAGAAAATCGCGCAAACATTAATCCTGTTAAAATAGCAACCAATAATAATCCTACCCATACTTCTAAGGTCACTAACATTTGGGCATATAGGGTTTCAGGATATATCGAACCATAACCTACCGTAGATAGGGTTTGAATACTGAAGAAAAAAGCATCTTTGAACGATCCTGGTTCTGTATTTACAATACCGTTGCCTGCACTTAAATAAGCACAAGCAAAGAATACATTAATCCCAAAATATAAGATAGTTGTTAATAACAAAAACTTTTGCCAAGAAAGAGCTAATAACCAATGATATAAGTCACTTCTTGCCGGGTGAAGTAGATCGACTTGTTGTAGAGGTTTGACTGATCTTGCATTTTTTAAGGAGGATTGTTGTCCAGAATAACCGAATTTTCCTCGAAAAAATAATTTTTTTAGGTTAAATTTTTTCATAATGATCTTATTTAATTGATAGTTGATAAATTGACTTGTGATTAAAAGTATAGTGTAAGCTAGTTAGCCTTGATTTTGCTAGGGATTGATTGATTTTATGGAAATTTTTTCTGAACGCCTTCACTCCTTCAAGCTTATTGCTAAACTAAGCGTATAATAATTTTAATCTATTAATCAGATGCCAAGTTATCCTGGACTTTCAAGTGAAGCATTTCGTCATCCCCTTGATAAACAAGCTGAACAAACTTTAAGAAGTGTCCCTGGTTTCGATCTTGTTGCCACTAGCTTCATGGAATATCTTTACGAAAGACCCCAACAAATTTCTTTGATGGGAAATAGTATTCAAGTCGGCCCGCGGCAGTATTCAACACTATATGGAATTTTTCGAGAAACGGTTCGTGATTTAGATATTAGTCCTGAACCATTAATTTATGTCAGCCAAAACCCAATGGCTAATGCCTATTCTTTGGGAAAACAACAACCTTATATTGTTTTAAATGCAGGGTTACTAGACTTATCAGATGAAATTGAATTAAGAACAGTTATTGCCCACGAATTAGGTCATATTAAATGTGAACATAGCTTATTAATTCAGATGGCAATTTGGTCTATGGGAGCGGCTTCGTTATTTGGAGAATTAACCCTAGGATTAGGAAATATTATCAGTACAGGATTAATTTATGCTTTTTATGAATGGCGAAGAAAAGCAGAATTATCAGCTGATCGAGCAGCTTTATTAGTGATTAATCAGCCTGAGCCTATTTTCAAAATGATGATGAAAATGGCAGGAGGAAGTCATAAGTATGCCCATGAATGTCACTTAGATGAATTCTTAAAACAATCAGAGCAGTATCGTAATTTAGATGAGGATGATCTTAATCAATTATATAAATTCTTGATTTATAACGGTGGAAATGGTGCATTTTTAAGTCACCCTTTTCCAGTTGATCGAGTTCATTATTTGCAAGATTGGGCGAACTCCCAAGAATACGAAGATATTTGTCAAGGGAATTATAAAAGATCAGAAAAACGCGGTTCAGTTGATGTAAAATCTAACACCGAAGCGGAAAATTTGCGGCGACAAATTGAAGAATTACAGCAAGAAATTGAAA
>JBCDDV010000352.1:0-4229 GCA_039180145.1 Cyanobacteria bacterium P01_G01_bin.49
ACGTGAAGCCACTATTTATATGGGTTTGGGGCTTAGTTACTGGTTTTTAGGACAATATCAACAGGCTGTGGAATATTATCAGAAGTCTTTGGTTATTTGGACAAAAATCGCTGATATTAAAGGTGAAATCAATTCTCATATAGGTTTGGGTAGTGCTTATTTTCCCCTCAAACAATATGAAAAAGCTCTAGATCACTATCGGCAATCCTTAGCTAGCTTAACAAAAATTGGTGATATAAAAAGAAAAATTGCTGTCTATAATCAGTTGGGTATTGCTTACAAATCTTTAGGAAAATACCAAGAAGCCATCAAATATTATCAGCAATCTTTAGCTATAACAACAGAAATAGACGATATTCGAGGTCAAGCAGACAGTTGGTTTAACTTAGGATTGACCTTTAAAAAATTAGATCAAAAAACAAAAGCGATTAATGCCCTAAATAATGCTCGAAAATTGTATCAAGAAATGGAACTTGATAAAAATGCTGAAGATTGTAGCAATCAAATTAATGCTTTAGCTTCTTCTGTTTCCTCATCAAATCGTTAAACTTAACTTAACAAAGATATCTATCAAAAGTAGTAATTCTTAGAGCCAAAGTCTGATTCGGTTGAGTTTTGAGCTAAGATAACAAAAGTGGCAGTGTTAAATTTCATTGCATTGGTAATGGTAATTGCACAGCATTATGTATTGAAGTTACAAATAGACTGATATATTCAGAAAAATTCGTTGCAATTTTCAATAGTCTATTTTGCCTTCAATTAATGATAAAATTTCAATAGTTCGTAACGAAGGGTAATTTTAAATTATGCACTTGTTAAAAACATTAGCTACCCAAGTTAAGGCTTGGTTCCCTGCACCCATTGTTCATGCTCACTGCGACGGGCCATGTGGTGTGTATGATCCCGCCTCAGCAAGGATAGCAGCAGAAGCAGTCCTATCAATGACAAAAAAGATAATGGACTTAGAAGTGCCACCCCAAGGCAGCAACAGAGCAGCAGTGGTCGCCTACGAAAACACCCTTTCTCGGTATATTGCCATTAAAGAAGAGCAGGCGCAAGTCACTAAAGACGAAGTATTGATTTTGTGGACAGATTACTTCAAGCCTGTCCATTTAGAGAAATATCCTGATCTACATGATACCTTCTGGAAAGCGGCTAAACTGTGTTCTTCTTGTAAAGTGGAAGTGAGTCCACAACATGCCAATGAATTGATGGAAGCTATTCAAAAAATTCATGACATATTTTGGGCAACGAAGAGTCGCGATGTTGCTTTTTATAAAGCTAATCCATAAACCAAAGTTTGAGTCGTGGCTTCCCCCATCCGAAACAGTAATATTGTAGAAATTCTACTTTGGGTGCTGAGACAAAGACGGCGTTTTCGGGTCGCAGAATTCTCGATGTTACCTTGGTTAAGGCCAGGGGATGAAGTATTAGTCAATACTAAAGCTTACAGGCGATCGCAACCTTCTGCTAATGATGTTGTAATTGTCTGCCATCCTAAAAAAGCCAATTTTCTCTTGATTAAACGAGTCATTTCTGTTGAGGAAAATGGTTCCTGTTTTGTCCAAGGAGATAACGCTTCGCAAAGTACAGACAGTCGTACTTTTGGATGGATAGATTCTCAGCTTATTCTTGGCCGCGTCACCAGTCGATTTTTATGAGTAGTTTAATCAATTGGGATTTTGTGGCTGAGAATTCAGTCAAAGCTTCCTGATTTTCTGACTAAGAAAGTATTTTACTAAGGTGGGCGATCGCTCACCTTAATTTTTACCGAAAGTTTTGGGGCTTTGATTCTGCGGATGGGGAACTGGGCGGTTCCCGCCTTTGATTATCTCCACCAAGAAAACGTGCTATGGTCTTATCATAGGTTATCCGTGATAAGATGCTAGTCTACGAAAGTAAGTTAAAAGGAACTCAAGAACAGTACGCAAGGCTTGATAGAGTTATTCGTACTGGTTTGTTTGTTCGTAATGCTTGCATTCGGTTGTGGATAGATGGTGAAGCTAAAAGCCGCAATGACTTCTACAAACATTGCAAAGTTTTAGCAGATAATCCTGAGTTCCCTTGGGCTAAAAAACTTAACTCTCAAGCTAGACAAGCTAGTGCTGAGAGAGCATGGGCATCTATTAGTCGGTTCTTTGATAACTGCAAGAAACAGATATCTGGCAAGAAAGGATTCCCTAAGTTTAAGAAAAATCGAGCCTCACATGGATCGGTTGAATACAAACAATCAGGCTACAAACTATCTGAGGATAGAAAGTATATCTTCTTCACTGATGGCTTTGAAGCAGGAATGTTTAGGCTTTTGGGAACTCGTGATTTACACTATTATCAACTTAACCAAATCAAAAGAGTTAGAGTTGTTAGACGCGCTGATGGGTACTATGCCCAATTTTTGATTGACCATGACAGAATAGAGAAAAGAGAACCAACGGGTAAAACTTTAGGGTTAGATGTTGGATTAAATCATTTATACACAGATAGCGATGGGGAGATTCTCAATAATCCCAGATACCTAAGAAAGTCTGAGCGTCAGCTTAAACGACTACACAAAAAAGTATCTAAGAAGTTTGTTAAAGGACAGAAACAATCTAATAACTACAAAAAAGCTAAGCAAAGATTAGCCGTAAAACACCTTAAAATAAGTAGGCAGCGTAAAGATTTTGCTGTTAAGACAGCACTATGCGTAGTTCGGTCTAACGACTTGATTGCCTACGAAGATTTAAAGGTCAGAAATATGGTTAGGAATCATCGTTTAGCTAAGTCTATTAGTGATGCTTCTTGGAGTTTATTTCGAGAATGGGTTGAGTATTTTGCAAAAGTATTTGGGGTAGTAACTGTAGCAATACCTCCCCATAATACTTCTCAAAACTGCTCTAGTTGCGGGCAAAAAGTTGTCAAGTCTCTATCAACTAGAACCCATAAATGTGTGTGTGGGTTTATTTGTGATCGAGATAAAAACGCAGCCTTAAACATTTTTGAAATTGGATTGCGTACTGTAGGGCATACAGTAACGTCTAGTCTAGAACTAGAAAGCGATGCGACCCATGCGGAGGTTTCCTCCGCATCGGAACGCGCATCAAGAAAAGCCTCTGGAGAGAACGACCTCTGGTTAAAAGAAGAGATTCTTTTGAGTAAGCCGACTCGCAGAAAGAGGAAACCTAAAGAGCAATCTTTGGAATCCTAATCCCCAAAGGGATGAGGAGGATGTCAAAAGTTTTCGATACAATAAAGCTAATTTGTATCACTATGGCAATATTCGGGTTGCCTTCTTTTCAATGACCATTACGTTACTCAGTAATCGTTATCAAATTGTGGGAACTTTGGGGAAAGGCGGCTTTGGAGAGACGTTTCTCGCCATTGATACCCAAATGCCTTCGGCTAGAAAATGCGTTATTAAACAACTCAAACCCGCAGTTCAATCCCCAGAAATCCCAGATTGGTTAAAAGAAAGATTTGCACGAGAAGCAGCCATACTCGAAGAATTGGGAGAAAAACACCCGCAAATTCCCGCCCTTTATGCCTATTTTTCTGAAAAAGATAATTTTTATTTAGTACAAGAATGGATTGAAGGAGAAACTCTCACGCAAATCCATCAACGACAGGGTAACTTCTCAGACAGCCAAATTCAAGAAATTTTGCGAGAAATTTTACCTGTACTTGATTATATTCATGGTCGTCGCATCATTCACCGAGATATTAAACCCGATAACATCATTATGCGAGCTAGTGATGGAAAACCTGTTCTGATAGATTTTGGCATTGTCAAAGAAACCGTCGCTACCATGATGAATGGTCATGGAAAAACGGCTTATTCAGTAGCTTTGGGAACCCCTGGTTATATGGCCTCAGAACAAGCTGCTGGCCGCCCCGTGTATTCGAGTGATTTATACAGTTTAGGCCTCACAGTTCTCTTTTTACTGACCGGAAAAACCCCCCAATATTTAGAAACCGATCCCCAAAGTGGAGAATTTCTCTGGCAAAAAGAAGTCTTTTCACTTCATTCAATGTTGGCAAGGGTCATTAACAAAACTATTCGTTTTCATCCACGCGATCGCTACACCACCGCGAAACAAATGTTAGGGGACTTACAAGTAAACCCCCCCGCAGCCACCGCAGCAACTATCGCCATGGGAGGAAATGGTTTATCTTTGAAACCATCTTCAACTTACTCCCTGACAGAAAACCCATCCGGTCTCCGATATAAAGTCGGCCAGATATACCCGCTG
>JBCDDV010000353.1:0-4217 GCA_039180145.1 Cyanobacteria bacterium P01_G01_bin.49
AGTTGAAGAGCCATATTCGTAACTTCCTATACAATTTCAACGGAGCATTTTTATTACTATCATGAAAGCTCTGGGATTTCTCTAAATTTCAGGTATTTGTAATAATTCTTTTTTCAAGTAGGGAACGAAGAATAAGAATTACAAAATTTTAGGTAGCTCAACACTTCTTTGCTCGACAAAATTTCCTTGAAAATCAATCGTTTTTTCTTGATTAGTTGCTGTATCTTTAATCGTTCTTGCTTCAGCTAAGGCTTTACGAGTCTCTGCTTTTTCAAAATTGTCATCTACTCCTCCTAAGAAGTAAATAAAGAGGCGACTGGCTAGCTTTTTACCCGACACTTGGATACGCTTCTTCATCGGATCGTAAAGTACACCATACCATAAAGATTGGGAATTTTCTATCTGACTAAATCCACCAATTTCATCAAAATAGATTAATTTTTTAAAGATACTTTTTAAATCAAACTCTTTACGAAACACCAAAAATCCCAAGGCTTGCATCAAGGCGATTTGTCCCACAGGACGAAACAATAAATTTCCTTCCCCTCCCTTATTTTCATGGCTAAACCGTCGTAATTCATGAGTTTTTACACCTTGTTCTAAATGACGATAACTAGGTAAGCTTGCTAAATAATCAAATAATTCTTGTAGATATTCTAATCCTTCTTCTATTTCTTTATCATTAGGACGCAAAGAAATTAAATTCTTTTTGTCTTTACTTTTCCAATGAGAAAATTTACTGCCCAAATAGCCTTCTGCCATATCTTGTAACGCTTGCAAAGTCGTGAGAACAGTTGACTTATTAGAAATCGTGGCACTATCCCAATTAACGCGAGGGTTCCAGTCATCTTCATCACGATCCTTTAAGAGAGGATGGGTAATAGCAAGTCGGCGAGAAATAATTGCAAACCCATCATCTTCATTTAATAATACTAATTGACCTTTACTTAAAGCGATCGCCATGCGATTCACATGAACAAAAATTGATCTGACTCGTCTTCTTGCTTCTTCGTAGGTTTCTCCTTTGAGGACAGCCGGAATAATTTCAATACCGATCTTTTCTTGAGACACACTTTGTAAAGAGGTTGTCTCTAGATTATATTCTTCAATTAAATCATCAATCGTAATTACCGTTCCTGTTGCTTTTTTATACTTATTATAAACTTCGAGTCTTCCCGTTTTTAATAACTCCATCAACCCTTGTATTCCCATGAGTCGATGTTGTCCATCAAGAGCAAAAATTGAATAATCTTTTCCAATATTAAGTAACCCTAAACTATTTTGTTTATCTAATGCCGTAAATTCATTGACACTGACTTTAGCACAGTTATCATTTCTCCATTCTAAGGCACTCGGATCGTTTACCCAGTCACAACTAATAACGACTAAAACAGGGGGAAATTTATGATTTTTGACAACAGCTAAATATTGCGCTAAATGAGCTTGTCGTGACCAGTCTAAGGGACGTTGTTGTAATTCTTCAATAGTTTCGGCATCGCGAATAATATTATCAGTAATGGGGTCATATTTGCGGCGAAATAAAGGTAGTTGAGAAGCAAACCGAACGCGACTAGCTAACCATTCAAAGGAGACAGAGCCTAGATAACCTTGGGTGGTTCCCATCTGAGTTTTTTGGACAAAAATTTGATCTTGACGGGATAAATGACGATCTAACAGTAAGGACAGAGCTTTTTTTTCTTCTGTGTCTTGTTGTCCCAGTTGATGAATAAGATCTTGATCCATATTGATGTTTGTCCAGATACTTAAGGGTTAGGCAAAGGGTTTGAGCATCGTTTACAGTTCTCAAAACCTGCTATAGAATTATAAAACACTTCCTAAGTTTTTAAAAACTGTATACGAGTTTTAGATCACAATTTTCCTATCTGAGATTCAAGAGATGCAGTTATCTGTGGCTTTAAAATTTTGTATGATGATCGAGATGCGTGCGATCGCTTTAATTATAAAGACTGTGATTATGGACTTAAAACTTTTCCTTGTTGTTCACTAAAATAAAAAACTTCGTAATCTGGTTCCAGTTCTTTTTGTAATTGTCCCCATAGTCTAAAACCCCCTCTTTCAAATTCTTCTGCTTCCTTTTCACTTGCAAAATCTGAAGATACAGGATCATCTATATTCAAAATCTGATTATAAACTTCTGACCATTGTAATAATCGTTTTATTGTTTCTTCTTTTAACGGTAACTCATGGGGATCAATATTATCAGGATCATCCATATTCCAAAGAGGATAATAATAATAGTCCGTCATTAGCTTAATTCTCATAATCATCAGTCTTAAGAAGAAAAAACCAAGTTTGATTATACAACTTGGCTTCTCAAGAAATCGTAAGTCATCAGTGAGACTAAAATAATTGATAATGATTAGGAGGTTGTACCCAACCTAAATGAAGCTTTACTTTATCAACAGCAATTTTAACGGTACTCATACTAACAGAAATTTTATAAGGTTTTGCTGGATTTTTGGGATTAGGGTCAAGCGTAACAATATTACCATTCCATAACTGACTACTTCTTGCCCAATCTAATTGACTTAACTGAGATACTTTAATGCTGTCAAAAGTGTTATTAGTTTTATCATAGATTGAATTAAGTAACCGACCCAATACTTCTAACCCAACATAGCGACCTAAAATGCAATCTTCTTTGAAACTTGTAATTTGTTCAATAGTCAGTTCTTCTTTGTCTACTTCAAAAATATGTCGCGTCTGGTCACATTCTGAGGAAAATTGGTTCAAACAACGAATTAAAGCATTGGATGATGCTTCAACATCCCAATCTTCTAGTTCTGCATTAAGATCATTGGCGAAAGCACAACTAACCATCTTAGCGATATAGTTGCTGGTATAAATTAGTTTCTTTTTTGTAGAAGGGGAATTTTTGATTTTTTCAGTTTTGTCTCGAAACATAGATGCTTGATCTTGCACCGTTTTCATAATACCGATACGTCCTTCAAACTCTCCGAAAGATAATAGTAAAGATTTATCTAATGCTTTACTTTGCGCCATATCTCGAAAGTCCATCTGACACTGATTAAAATCTTTTTCTAGGACTAATGTAATGGGAAAATCATTGTCACCAATTAATTCGCCACTAGCACTTTCTACCAGTTCATGAATAGCCCGTTTTCGATGCTGTCCATCAGTAATATCCAATTTGACACCACGAGGAATGATAACGAAACAGAGTCCCCTAGCTAGTTCCATTAATTTAATTCGGTCAGGATCAATGTTAGCCGTAAGCGTTCCTAAAATCCAGGGTTTATTCTGTTTAATACGCTTGAGAATATATTGTTTGACTTCTGTTGCATGACCTTGAACTTCTGGACGATTTTTTCCCGAATCAGGATCATTATTTTCAGAATGTTTGGCTTGTAGTAGAATAGGCAAATCGTGGGCAGGTACATTAATTTGGATCATGGTTCGCTTACCTTGACGAAACCGTAACCCTAAGTAACATTTTTCACGATAAAACTTAGATAAATGAGATTCTAATGCTTGATTAAGATTGTGGCTTAATTCGTTACTATCAGATGTCATAATAATTGTTTATTTTCAATAAATACTTCTCTTTCTATCATAATCTTGCGTTAAACTGATGGAGATCTGGGGAATTACTGAGTTTTAGTAGTATTCAGTTACTTAATATTATTATTACTCGCAAAATTACGAAGTTGCTCTAAAATTGGTTATGATTAGGAAAAAATTCAAAATTCATGATTGAAAATATAAATAAAAACTTAAGTTATTATTGTAAACTTTTTTCTAAGATAAAGGTTAATAAAAGTAAAAAAAGAGGAGAAGCCCCTTATAAGCCCATATTGCTTTTATCGGTTATAGATTTAATCAGTCAAGATAAGATACAAAGTAATGATATTTATATTACAGATGAACTTATTGCCACTTTTAATAGATACTGGGATATATTAAGTTCAGATTCTTTTAATGGAGGCTTAGCCCTTCCTTTTTTCCATCTAAAAAATGATGGATTTTGGAAGCTACAGTTTAGTCAACAGTATGATGGTGGTCGTCCTCAAACAATTCCTAAACTCAAAGAAGATGTAGACTATGCGATTCTTGATCAAGAGTTGTTTGAATTTATACAAGATTTTAATTAAATAGAAGAGTTAACCAATAAAATAATTTATGCCTGGTTTTTATAAAGTAAAAAACAACTAGAGGATATTTTAAAAATAAAAATA
>JBCDDV010000354.1:0-4213 GCA_039180145.1 Cyanobacteria bacterium P01_G01_bin.49
GAAACGAACGATATCGACAATTCAGTGGATATCGACTCAACCGGTTGCAATCAGCTGTTGGGATAATGGCCTGTGCATTACCGGTATTCGTCGGGTTCGTCGTGCCCGTAACAATCTTTGCTGGTATGACGTACCAAAACGGCGATCAGCGAGCGCGGGAACTTTTGCTGCGGCTCAGTTTGAATAGCGCAATGGTCGCAGGTTTGGCTGCGATTTTAGCTGCTTGTTTCGCGGGAAATACTCCAAAAAATAGTCCAATTCCGCCTGATACACTAACAGCTACAATAATTGATACACCAGAAATACTTGTTGCTAAAGAAGAGGTTATACTGGCTACACTGACCACACCAACTCCCATTCCAATCCCAATCATACCACCAAAAATAGCTAATAAAATGGCTTCTAACAGAAATTGCCATAAAATATCCCATTCTGTTGCACCGACTGCTTTTCTTAAGCCAATTTCTTGAGTTCTCTCTGACACAGAAACCAACATAATATTCATAACGCCAACTCCACCGACTAATAATGAAATACTGGCAATGGCTGCTAACATTCGCGTTAATCCTGTATTCGTTCTATCAGCCGTTTCTAATAAAGCATTTTGAGAATATATCTTAATATCATCGGGATTGATAATGGTATGACGCAACTGTAGTAAGTTTTTTACTTGAAATTCAGCCTGTTTTACACTTTCTTTGTCTTTGGCCAACATTGAAATTACATTTAAAGCAATGCCATAGGGGGAAGTTCGCCCCCTTAACTGATACTGGGAAGTTGTCAGAGGAATGATAACCTTATTATCCTGATTAGAATCAAATAAAGAGCCTTTTGGTGCTAGAATTCCAATCACACTAAAGTTAATATTTTTGATTCTTATCTGTTGTCCTAGAATATTTTGTTGTGGAAAAAGCTCCGCAGCAATATCTGTACCAAGCACCACAACTCGTCTACTCCTCTCAATATCAATGTCGTTAATAAAACGTCCTTGAGACAATTGATGGTTTTTAACTTGCAGGTACTCGGGAGTTGTTCCGATAATAGAATTATCGAGAATTTTGTCCGGAGAAACAATCAATTGAGAGCTATGTATTTCCGGCGCAACCTTAGTTAAGGTGGGAATTAACTTGGCGATCGCTTGTGCATCTTCGAGAAGTAGAGGTTTAGCCTCTGCTGAAAGGTTTTGTCGAATGCGAGTCGGGGTTAAACTGACAAAAAGAACATTGGGCCCTAGAGCTTGGAATTGTTCTGCTGTTAGTTGTTTGGCCCCTTGTCCGACAGCCACCATTCCAATTACTGAAGCATTACCAATGGTAATCCCTAACATTGTTAAACTACTACGCAGTTTATTGGATAGCAGGGCTGATACAGCCATTTTGAAATGATCAACAATTTGCATAGGAAAATTCTAAACTTGTTCATCTGGTTATACTATTAATCCATGCGCGAGGCATACCAAAAGGCCCAAACAACAATAGCAACAAATAGAGAAGTGCCAACGACAATGGCAAAGTTGTGAAAGGCGTGGGAGTCAATCAGAGTCATCTTCAGCAAACCTTTAGGAAATTCCTTAACCCAGAGAACAAATCACTAACAAAGAAAACAAGTAATGTTTAAGCTTCTGTTAGTTATTGATTTTAGTTCGATCAGGTAGGGTGATTAATGAAGTGGCAACAGGACATACCGTCATACTAGCACTGACATTCGGGATTTTCCAGGCAATTATGACGAAACCTTGAGATTGGTAACATAAAATCGCTTAAAATTCTTGGCAGAGCCACCTGGAGATAGTAATCATCTTGTCATCAAAAATCCCCCGCTTTGAAGCGAGGGATTAACTTATCTTATTGACTCAAAATTAGATAATTGAGTCGTCAACCAAATTTACCGGCCGTTGAGGCAATGAGGAACGCTGCATAGGTCAGAATATAACCCACCGTGAAGTGAGCTAGACCCACTAACCGCGCTTGAACGATAGAAAGAGCCACAGGCTTATCTTTCCAGCGAACTAAGTTAGCTAACGGTGTACGTTCATGGGCCCAAACAATGGTTTCAATTAACTCTTGCCAGTAACCCCGCCAAGAGATCAAGAACATGAACCCAGTTGCCCAAACAAGGTGTCCAAAGAGGAACATCCAAGCCCAAACCGATAAGTTATTAACACCATAGGGGTTATAACCATTAATTAACTGAGCAGAGTTGGCCCAGAGATAGTCTCGGAACCAGCCCATCAAATAAGTAGAGTTTTCGTTAAATTGAGCAACGTTGCCCGACCAAACTCCTAAGTGTTTCCAGTGCCAGTAGAAGGTCAACCACCCTAGGGTGTTGAGCATCCAGAACATAGCCAGGTAGAAGGCATCCCAAGCAGAGATATCACAAGTACCTCCCCGTCCAGGGCCATCACAAGGGAAAGAATAACCGAAGTCTTTTTTATCGGGCATTAACTTAGATCCCCGTGCATCCAACGCGCCTTTAACCAGGATTAAAGTGGTGGTATGTAAACCAAGAGCGATCGCATGGTGAACTAAAAAGTCACCAGGGCCAATGGTTAAAAACAGGGAATTCTTGCCGCTATTAATAGCATCTAACCAGCCAGGTAACCAAACATTAGCGTAGTTAGGATAAGCAGTAGTTGCCACGCTATCAGGATTTGATAAGAGTACGTCAAATCCATATAAAGCCTTACCATGAGCCGCTTGAATCCATTGAGCAAACACAGGCTCAATTAAGATTTGCTTTTCGGGAGTGCCGAAAGCAACAACGACATCATTGTGAACATATAATCCCAGGGTGTGGAAACCGAGGAATAGAGACACCCAACTTAAGTGGGAAATAATTGCCTCTTTATGTTCTAACACCCTTGCTAAGACATTATTCTTATTCGCTTCAGGATCATAATCTCGAACTAAGAAGATGGCTCCATGAGCAAAAGCACCCACCATTAAGAAACCAGCAATATACTGGTGATGGGTATAAAGTGCTGCTTGAGTGGTGTAATCCCTAGAAATGAAAGCGTAGGAAGGCAAGGAATACATATGCTGTGCTACTAACGAGGTAATTACCCCTAAGCAAGCTAAGTGCCATCCTAATTGGAAGTGGAGGGAGTTGTTGTAGGTGTCATACATTCCCTTGTGTCCAGCTCCAAGCATACCTCCAAATGGAGTTCCCTCAGGAGGATTGTGGGCTTCCATAATCTCTTTCATGCTGTGACCAATGCCCCAGTTTGTCCGGTACATATGGCCAGCAATGATGAATAAGACTGCGATCGCCAAATGGTGATGAGCAATATCAGTCAACCACAAAGACTCAGTTTGTGGGTGGAAGCCACCTAAAAAGGTCAGAATGGCTGTTCCTGCTCCCTCGCTCGTCCCAAACATATGACTTGCTGTGTCAGGGTTTTGGGCATAAACTCCCCAATTTCCGGTAAAGAAGGGTAATAAACCCGCTGGATGAGGAGGGGTAGACAAGAAATTATCCCAACCCACGTGCTGTCCACGAGCTTCGGGAATGGCTACATGAATTAAGTGGCCCGCCCACGCTAGAGAACTTACCCCAAACAAACCAGCTAAGTGGTGGTTAAGGCGAGATTCAGCATTCTTGAACCAAGCTAAGTTCGGACGGAACTTGGGTTGTAGGTGTAACCAACCAGCAAACAAGAACAAAGAAGCCAGAATCAAGAGGAAAATAGACCCTTGATAAAGGTCGCCATTGGTTCTCATACCGATGGTGTAGAACCAGTGATACACACCCGAATAAGCAATATCAACTGGATAAGAAGCACCTGCTTGGGTAAAGGCATCAACTGCCCCTTGACCAAATTGGGGATCCCAAATCGCGTGGGCGATGGGACGAACATTGAGGGGATCTTTAATCCACTGCTCGAAGTTACCTTGCCAGGCTACATGAAAAACGGTGCCAGAAGTCCACAGAAAGATGATGGCGATGTGACCAAAGTGGGAAGCAAAAATCTTTTGGTAAAGATTTTCCTCAGTCATTCCATCATGGGTTTCAAAATCGTGGGCTGTGGCAATGCCGTACCAAATCCGACGGGTTGTCGGATCTTGGGCGAGATCCTGGCTAAATTTTGGAAATTTAGTTGCCATAGCTATCCAGGAAATGAGTAATCCTTGAAAAAACAAGCTCATTTTTCTAAACGAGGAGAATTTCCTAGATAGCTATGGCAACTAAATTTCCAAAATTTAGCCAGGATCTC
>JBCDDV010000355.1:0-4212 GCA_039180145.1 Cyanobacteria bacterium P01_G01_bin.49
GAGATACTTCTCCAGATGATTAGAGAGTTCCACATGATCCGCAGGCACATTGAAGTTTGAAGAACATGAATAGTTGACATGTTTGTCATGTTCTACCACAACATCGTCATTGGGTTCCCAATATCCAAGAATGAGTGTACAATACACACACTGAGCCAAATCACCATTTCGAATAGACACAAAACCACGTTTGGCCAATTCTGCAACACTCACGTCTTTGTCGTCAAAGTCAAAAAATGTCTTTAATCGTAAATTTTCAAAATAAAAGGAAAATCAAACAGTTACTTAACTAACACATAGAGGCAGATAGAAATGAAAGATATTGATTTGTGAAATCACCCTTGATGAGAGAAAAAAGCTGAATCGCCGACTTTCTTTAATCAAGACTAATTTGATCCCTACTAACACCCATTGAAAAAGTAATTAGCTTATGAAATCTTCTCTAGTTATCCTATACCACCGCGAACCCTATGATGAAGTCGTTGAAAATGGACAAATTCGTTACCTCCCCAAGAAAAGCCCTAACGGAATTGTCCCGACCTTAAAAAGTTTTTTTGCTGATGTTAATCAAGGCACTTGGATTGCATGGAAACAGATAACAGCTAAGCAAAGAAAGAATTTTGTTAATACAGTTACCGTTGAAGAAGATGAAGGAAATTACCGAGTTTTTCGCCTTCCTCTAAGTGCCGATCAAGTTAAGAATTTTTACCACATTACCTCCAAGGAAGCTTTTTGGCCGATTCTGCATTCTTTCCCCTATCACTTCACCAGTGAAAGCTCTAAATGGGATAATTTCCAAGAAATTAATCGTCTCTTTGCGGAAGCAGCTTGCGAAGAAGCGGCTGATGATGCCTTAATTTGGGTGCATGATTATAATCTGTGGTTAGCCCCCTATTATATTCGCCAGAAAAAGCCCAACGCTCGCATCGCATTTTTCCATCATACCCCTTTCCCTTCAGTGGATATTTTCAATATTTTGCCTTGGCGAGAAGAAATTGTCGATAGTTTGCTCTGTTGTGATGTTGTCGGTTTCCATATTCCCCGCTACTCAGAAAACTTTGTTAACGTTGTGCGTAGTCTACGCCCTGTAGACATCGTAAATAAAGAAAAAGTCTCAGGTCATTTGACTCCTGTTGGCATCGCGCTAGCTGAACCAGAAATCACCACAAAATTACGATACAAAAACCAATTAGTCAAAGTCGATGCTTTTCCTGTAGGAACCAACCCCAAAAACATTTTAGAGGTATTACATTCCCCTGAAGCTGAAGAAAGAGTTGCGCAAATTAAAGAAAGCTTACATGAACGTAAACTAATTATTGCAGCCGGTCGGGTAGACTACGTTAAAGGAAACCAAGAAAAATTAGAAGCCTTTGGCCGCTTATTAGAACGCCGTCCCGATTTACATGGCAAAATCAACTTTGTTATGACTTGCGTTCAACCTGCTGCTGGTATGCGAGTTTACAAAACAGCACAAAACCAAATCGAGCAGCTAGTAGGTAGGATTAACGGTCGTTATGCAAAATTGGATTGGACTCCTGTGATGCTCTATACCCAGCCCATTCCCTTGCTAGACTTATTCTGTTACTACAAAGCGGCTGATATTTGTTGGACAACGCCCTTACGAGACGGCTTAAATTTAGTCGCCAAAGAATACATTGTTGCCCATAAAGGACAAGACGGAGTATTAGTTTTATCAGAATTTGTCGGAGCAGCAATTGAATTACCTCAAGCTATTTTAACGAATCCTTATTCGGTCAAACGAATGGACGAAGCGATTGAACAAGCTTTAGCTATGTCTCCAGAACAACAAAAAGAAAAAATGTCCAAGATGTATGTAACTGTGACCACTTATGCTGTCAAATATTGGGCAGATCGGCTGTTAGATTACTTTGGGAAGATGACTCATGAAACTGTAGACGATAGAGAAGCTGTTTTAAATTAATTAATTGTTGGAGTAGCATTTTTCCCAATAACAATGTCTTAGCAGGTAAAACTTAACGTAGTAACGTCGACAGAAGTCGACGTTACTATTAATTAATCAACTCTGATTAACTGATCTATTTTTGGCAATTTGTTCAAATTGTTGTTAACCTTCCTCTAAACCTTATAAATTGAGTAAAAGCGACAAAAGGTTTAGTCACTATTTTGCTATCTCTTCAATCGATAACATCAGAACATTGAAAATTATTAGAAATGCTGCCAAAACTTAAATAGTTGATTAAGATAACAATGTAGAGCAATAATATTAAGAATTGTGCGTGATTTTCAATCCATTCAACAAACAACTTACGACTTAATTGTCATCGGTGGCGGAGTAAATGGGGCAGGAGTCGCACGAGACGCGGCTTTACGGGGTTTGAAAACCATTCTCATTGAAAAAGGTGACTTTGCTGGTGGCACCTCAAGCTGGTCTACCCGGTTAATTCATGGGGGATTACGTTATCTAGAATACTTTGAAGTTCCCTTAGTTAGAGAATCATTAAGGGAACGAGAAATTCTTTTACATACCGCTTCCCATTTAGTCAGACCGCTATTATTAACCATTCCTATTTACCGCGATCGCTCTCGTCCTTATTGGAAAATTTGGGCTGGCATGTTGCTCTATGACATTTTAAGTGCAGATAAGACAGTTCCTATGCACAGAATGCTTTCAGCCGCAAAATTTAAACAACTATTTCCTTCCCTAGACTCTCATGGATTAGCAGGTGGCGCGCAATACTATGATGGTCAAGTAACCTATGCTGAGAGATTGTGTTTAGAAAATATTTTGGCTGCTGACGAAGCCGGAGCAACTGTCTTAAACTATGTCAAAGTAACCCAATTACATCGTCAGGACAATCAAGTTACTCAGGTTAGTTGCAAAGATAGCCTTACAGGGGAAGAATTCACTGTCAAGGGGAAAGATCAATGTATGGTGATTAATACCTCCGGCCCTTGGGTAGATTATGTTTGTCAATTAGGGATAAAAGCAGGAGAAAAAGCTCCCATCGGCAAAACCCAGAAAATTGGCGGAACGAAAGGGAGTCATATTGTCGTTCCTCCCTTTGCGGGTGCGCCTGACACCAGCTTATATGTCGAAGCCAAATCTGATGGCCGTCCTTTCTTTATTGTGCCTTGGTTAGGTATGTATCTAATTGGTACAACAGATTATAAATTTGAGGGAACCCCCGATCAGTTAAAAGCTGATAATGACGAAATTGATTATTTATTGCGGGAAACAAATAATATTATTCCCAATGCTCAATTATCTCGTGAAGACATAAAATTTACTTATTCTGGGGTACGTCCGTTGCCCAATGAAGAAGGGAAAAAAGCAGGAAGTATTACCCGTCGTCATATTCTGTTTGATCACACCAAAGAAGGGGCCAACAATCTAATTTCTCTCATTGGGGGTAAATTAACCACTTATCGTCAAGTGGGAGAAGAAATGGTTGAGGTTGTGTATAAAAAATTAGGAAGATCTGCTCCTCCGTGTCCCACTGAAAATAAGCCTTTACCTGGTTATATCTTACCGACGGATACTCGTATTCAAAAAACCCAGGATAAATACAAAGGGCGAGTACCGCGTCAGTCCATTAGCCATCTCTTTGCCATGTATGGGGCGAAAGCCATAGAAGTTCTAGCTTTGACAGACTCAGAACCAGAACTAGCTGAGGTTATTATTCCTGAGTTACGCGATATTAAAGCACAAGTTGTTTATGCAGTCCGTCATGAATATGCTCACACTTTAGTTGATATTGCTCGCCGTCGTACTACCATTGCCATGAAAGCTCATTATGGGTTAGAGGTACTACCTGTCCTCATTGAGACTCTCAAGACCTATTGTGGTTGGGATGACTATAAATGTGCTACTGCCCACGAAAATTACATGATTTACATGAAAAATAACTGCATTCCTGATTTTGATGAAGTTAACTCTGATGTTGAACCAAGAAACTGGGACAGAGAACAAGTGCCTGTTTTTTAAGTAACGTCAGTTCGGGTTAAGGAATAGTAATGATTGATGATCCCACCTAGAGAGTTAATAGGTGGGATTATTTGCATTAAGAAAATTTATTTCTGAGCAATAGTAAAATTAGCTGAAGACTGACCAACGTTAAAAGCAGGGGACTGTTTTACGGTAAGATACCTCGCCGTTTGATTAGTTTGCGTTGGTGTCACAGAGGATTGACCAAATTGTAAGGATAAATAGAGCAAGCACGTAACTGTGCC
>JBCDDV010000356.1:0-4205 GCA_039180145.1 Cyanobacteria bacterium P01_G01_bin.49
ATGAATTAGAGCGGAGAAATAAGCAACAATTCCAAGATACATTAGATACCCAAAATGTCGGCGTTGCTGGTCATTCTTTTGGTGGTTATACAGCGTTAGCTGTGGCTGGAGCAACCATTGATTTTGATAACTTAGAGAAGGAATGTCAAGATACTTATAGTTATCTGAATACCTCTTTATTAGTGCAGTGTCGAGCATTAAAATTAGAAAGAAAAGCTTATGATTTTCGGGATAACCGGGTCAAAGCAATTGTGGCTGCTAATCCAGTTAATAGTAGTATTTTTGGTAAAAAAGGATTAAGCCAAATTGAGATTCCTGTCTTAATTGGAGCAGGAAATTATGACCCAGCAACCCCTGCCGTCTTTGAACAAGTGCGTTCTTTTCCTTGGTTTACAACCCCTAATAAATATTTAGTATTAATTGAAGGACAAGCACACATTGATTTTTCTAATTTAGATGCAGGAATTACCGATTTAATTAATTCTGTTCCCGAATTAACCCTTCCTAATCCTGAATTATTGAGTCAATATACTAATGCATTAATGCTAGCTTTTTTTCAAACCCATCTCGTTAATAATTCAGACTATCGTGTTTATCTTCAAGCCAACTATACTAATTATTTAAGTCAAAAAGAAATCTTTAAATCTTACTTAATTACTAAGGAGTCTTCAGACTCTTTAAGCCAAGCAATCAGACGGTTTCAGCGTCAGAATGGAGATTTCTTTATTAAGTAACTTAAGGCAGTTTAAGCTAAAATCAACCGTTGACGATGCACTTTTGATAAATGGAATTCCTTCCCAGAAACCCGATCCAACATCAAAATAACCTGTTCTGGTTGTAACATCGTTCCATCATTGCGGCAACTCCCTACATAACGCAAAACAGCAGAATCATGATCACTAGATTCTAAGGACAAAGAAAATAAGCGATCGCGTAAATTCACTGTTTTCTTTTTTCCTGATTTGGTGATTTTCTCCCAATTAATTTCAGTGCTTTTCAACACATTCTCTATCCAACGCTGCCAAGTTTCCTGAGAGGTAAACTCATCTATTTCGAGCGTAATTAAATATTCTGCTTTTTCCAGTAAACGAGTAGCGGCTAAAGACTTGATAGGGACTTCTTGAACTTGATAAACGGGAATTTCTGACGGTAACTTTTGTTCGAGAATGTGACGAAACTCTTCTATATCCATCACTTCTGTCAATTCAAAATCAACAATTTCCCCATCACTGGTTACTCCTAACGTTAAGGCATTGGCAATAGAAATTCTTGGCCCTGGATGATACCCTCCTGTGAAAGAAATCGGTAAAGCAGCACGACGCACCACCCGATCAAATAAGCGAACTAAATCTAAGTGGCTAACTAAAGCCATTTTGCCTATTTTGCCAAAAAATACTCGAAACCGTTGCAACCGTGCTTGATTGGGCTGAAAATGCCCGCTAAATCCAGGAATAGACGGTGGATCTACTACAACATTATGACCAAAATCTAATCCACAAACACCACAATGGGAACACCCTTCAAAAGCACAGTCAGGAACGGTCGCTGCTTCTAAGGCACGTTCCAAGTCTTCTTGTAACCAGGTTTTGTCAATTCCCGTGTTAATATGATCCCAAGGCAAAGGCGCGTCATAAAATTCTGCCTTCTCAAGACCATCTTGTCCCTGCTCAAAAATATTCCATTCCCCTTCTTCAACCTGACGATACTTCCAACTTAATCCCGCTTCTGCGATCGCTTGTTCCCAAGCACCATAAGCTTTTTCTGTACTTTCCCACCAAGCATCCATACCCGCACCCAATTCCCAAGCGCGGCGAATCACAGGTGATAAGCGTCTATCTCCCCGTCCCACAAAGTCTTCCATTCCTGAAATTCGCACATCAGTGTAATTGACTTTAGTCCCCCTCAGTTTGCGAAATGCTTCTCGTAATAATTCCTGTTTGCGCTTAAATTCTGTGGTTGATACCGAATGCCATTGAAACGGTGTGTGAGGTTTTGGGGTGAAATTAGATACGGTAATGTTAAATTGTAGGGGTTTGCGTCCCTTGATGCGGCATTCTTGTCGTAACCAGCGCACTGTCTCGACAATACCCAAAACATCTATATCTGTTTCCCCTGGTAACCCGATCATAAAATAGAGTTTAACCCGGTCCCACCCTTGCTCAACGGCAGTTTTTACCCCCCGCAATAACTCTTCATTGGTTAACCCTTTATTAATGACATCTCGCATCCGTTGGGTTCCTGCTTCTGGTGCAAAGGTTAGTCCAGACTGACGATTTCCCCCAACAATGTTGGCAATATTTTCATCAAAACGATCCACCCGCTGACTCGGTAAAGACAGAGTAATATTTTCATCTTTGAGACGATTTTTAATTTCTGTTCCCACAGCAGGAAGGGCTAAATAGTCAGAACAACTTAAAGATAGTAAGGAAAACTCATTATGTCCTGTTTCTCTAATTCCCCGTTCAATCGTTTCGATCACTGACTCTGGTTCAACGTCTCTTGCTGGACGGGTTAACATTCCTGGTTGACAAAACCGACAGCCGCGAGTACATCCACGCCGTATTTCCACCACCAAGCGATCGTGGATGGTTTCAATAAATGGCACTAATCCAATGGCATAGGCAGGCATTGGATCAGCCACACGGCGTAATATTTTACTGGGAACATCGGAGCGATTAGGGACAACAGATCCCTCGTCAGTGACATGGTAAAAACGGGGGACATAAACCCCTGGAACCTGAGCCAAGTCTAGTAATAAAAGGTCTTTACTGAGTTGGTTGGCTTTTCCTTGTTCGAGGATTAAGCCAATTTCTGTTAGTAATTCTTCTCCATCTCCCAGGGCCATGAAGTCGAAAAAGTCAGCAAAGGGTTCGGGGTTAGAGGTTGCTGTTTGTCCCCCTGCAAAAATTAGGGGATAATTGTCTTGTTCTCGTTCTTGCCAGGTTAGCGGAATCCCAGCTAAGTCGAGCATTTCTAAAATATTGGTAGCCCCCAACTCATAACTAAGATTGAAGCCTAAGATATCAAAGTCTGTTAGAGGAAGGCGGGATTCTAAAGCGAATAGAGGGGTGCTAGTTTGTTTGAGTTTAGCTGCTAAGTCCGGGGCCGGTAAATAGGCGCGATCACATAATTGACGGGGCTGGGCGTTCAATATATTGTACAATATAATATGCCCTAAGTTAGAAGCTCCTAATTCGTATACCTCTGGATAAGTTAGTACCCAATGGACGTTAGTAGCTTGCCAAGATTTGTGTTTTGCTCCTAATTCATTACCAAGGTACCGTGCTGGCTTCGCGATCTCTGGCGTAATGAGTTGTTCAATAGCAATAGCCATGATATGGGCCTCCGGTACTTAGTGGTTATCCCTTGGTTTTTCTAATATACCGGAAGTTTGGGGAAGTTAGCAGAACGGACTTGCAATAATTTCTGACTGTTGCCTTTATGCTGCAACTGCTTCTCCTATTGATAACTCAAATGCCTTTCGGGTTTCATATATTTCAAAAGCTCTATCTAGTTGAGTTAATTCAAATATGATCCGAACAGAAGGCGCAAGGGAGCAAACGCTAAACCGCTTTCCTAGTCTTTGAGCAAGACGAAAAGCAGACACGAGAGCCATTAATCCTGCACTATCAATAAATTCTACCTGATACATATCCACCAAATAAGTTGTGTGAGCATTGTTGGCGATGAATTCTGTTAATGTCTGCTGGAATTGCGCGACATTGGCGGCGGTTATGTAACCACTTGGTTCAAGAATCGCTGGTTTTAAGCTAATTAAATTACTCCCCATCATTGGCATTTACCCTCTTGTGAAAACTTCATTGGTCTAATATTAACTAAATTACAATTTTTGCCAAATCATAATTAAATGAGTTAACTAGATCATAATCACCTGTTCTTGAGATGATTCCGGATGTTTGTCCTCGGAATAGAATTTGGGTTACTGTTTGACGGCTTTTCTATTTTAATCAAGAATTTTGATTATTGATCCTAATCAGTTCTTAATCTAAGTCACTATCTCTGAGACAGTATGATTTCCTTCAAATGTTAACCCATTTTACCCCTGAACTCTCCAGCTTCATGATCAAAATTAGTGACAGTCTAGCATTATAGAGGATTCTTTGTAAAAAAAAGTTAAGCAGGTTACAAAAGCGAGATCCCCATTAATGATTTACTAGAATCACTGTCTTTATTAAAAAAAACTG
>JBCDDV010000357.1:0-4200 GCA_039180145.1 Cyanobacteria bacterium P01_G01_bin.49
ACAAAATAAAGCCATTCCAATGGGACAATCCTTAATTGAACATATTCCCGTAGAAATATAAATTATGTCCGTTAAACGACAAGAACTTGTTAAGCATTTTAAAAATAACGGTTTTTACTTATTACGTGAAGGTGGTAATCATTCTATCTATACCAATGGAACCAAAACAATTCCTATCAAAAGACATCGAAGCAATAGATAAAATTACTGCCAATGCTCTGTGTAAACAAACTGGAATTGAACCAAAGTTTTAACTGTGATCGTTGCTCTCGTACTTGAGAAGCGAAACCTAACAAAATAAACTTTAAAGTAATTATATTTATCTGCCAAGAACAGTAGGGATCATAATCGCGGCTGTTGCTATGATAATTAAACTAAACGCTAATTAACAACCCATTGAGACGCTCTTCAATAAACGTGGTTTTTTATCTCCGTCGAACTCACATTTTTTAGGCAATGTTTAATTTCAGCAAGTTAACCCCTAGAGGATAGTTAAAATAAATATAATTAATCTTCATTGCTTTTCAACCTCTATGAATAGCCGACAAACTCTTGATCTAGATAATCATTTTGCCTTACGGCAATTTAGTTCAGCGATTTATGATTCTCAGACACAAGCAGTTAATACGGTTGAATTAGGATTACAGATTCTAGAAACTGGTGATTTTCAACAACGTTGGGAAGTGGCTAAACTATTTCCCAAATTAGGCACACAAATTATTGATCCTTTACTCAATATTTTAAAGAATGAAGCCATTAATCTAGACTGTCGCTGGTTTATTTGTCGTATTTTAGGGGAATTTAATGATACAAGAGTAATACTGGCATTGGTTAACTTATTGCAAACAACTGAAGCAGAAGAGCTATCAACGATAGCAGCAGAAACATTGGGTAAGATCGGAATCAATACCATAGATAGCTTAGAGCAATTATTAACCAATAATCATCATAAGTTGTTAGCGGTTAAAGCTTTAGGGCAAATTCGACATTCTGAAACAATTCTTCCTTTACTAAGAGTCGTTGATGATCCCGATTCAAATATAAGAGCGATCGCTATTGAATCTTTGGGAAGTTTTCATCAAGCTGATCTAATGCCTCTCTTTATTAACTCCTTAAAAGATCCAGTTGCGGTTGTTCGCAAAGAAGCAATTATTACTTTAGGAATGCAGCCAGAATTCAAAGAAGAATTTGAGGTAGTTGAACAGCTAACCCCCTTACTTTGGGATCTAAATCTAGAAGTTTCTCAACAAGCTGCTTTGGCTTTAGGAAGAATCAAAGATCCAGTCGCAATTGAAGCTTTAGTCACCAGACTACAATCAACTTTCACCCCGATTTCTCTAAAACAAGAAATCATTAAAGCTTTGAATTGGATAGGCAATACTCAAGGATTAGACGCTTTAAAGCAATTTCTTTGGCAGCAAGAGGAAAGTTTAGAAATTGTCCAAACCATTATTATCCTCTTAGGTGATCAAACAACGGCAACGTTAAAAAAACAAGCAACGCAAATTTTAATCGATTTCTTGAAGTTAGAAAAAACTATCATTAAAGAAAAACAAATTAAGCAAGTCATTGCCGCTTCTTTAGGAGAACTAGGACAAGCAATCGCTATTAATGCCTTAAATATATTGGTCAAAGACTCTGAAAAAACAGTTCAATTACACGCGATCGCGGCTCTGAAAAAGATATCTGCTCCCTAAACAGAAACAATTAGCGCAATTTCTCATCATATTCATTAGGTTATACTCTAGCCAAATTCTGGGTAAATAGAGATAATTTAGATTAAGCAAGACTCTAGAGAACGATGAGCCATATCTTTCGGGAATATTTGAAAAAAATCGGCAGTGGTGTCCACACAAGTAAGGATTTGACTCGTGCTGAAGCTGCTGATGCCATGAAAATGATGCTGTTAGCAGAAGCAACTCCTGGCCAAATCGGGGCTTTTTTAATGGTTCATCGCATTAAAAGACCCATTCCTGAAGAATTAGCGGGAATGCTCGATACTTATGATGAATTAGGGCCAAACTTAGCCACTGATCATCTTTCTTTTGATTGTCCTGTTACTGTTTTGGGAACGCCTTACGATGGAAGACTGCGTACTGCCCCAGTAACAGCAATTACAGCACTTATTTTAGCAACGGCTGGCGTTCCAGTGATACTTCATGGTGGCGATCGCATGCCGACGAAATATGGATTACCGTTAATTACTATTTGGCAAGGGTTAGGGGTCGATTTTGGGCAACTCTCTCTGAGTGCCAGCCAACAACTCTTAGAAGAAACAGGATTAACCTTTATTTATTTACCCCGTCATTTTCCCTTGGCTCATCAATTAGTCCTTTATCGAGATCAAATAGGAAAACGTCCCCCACTAGCCACTTTGGAGCTAATGTGGTCCCCCTGTCTGAGTAACAAGGTACATATTATTTCTGGATTTGTTCATCCTCCAACAGAAACCTTTTTTCGGGAAACGTTTCAATTAAGAGGGGTTGAGCATTTTACGACTATCAAAGGGTTAGAAGGGAGTTGCGATCTTCCTCAAAGCCGCACTGCTATCATTGGCATGAATCAAGTCAATGGACAACCTAACTGGGAACGTCTTCATCTCCATCCCCATGATTATGATTTGGCGGGGAAGGATATTTCTTTGGTTTCTGCTGCCCAACTGATCGCTCAAATGCAGCAAATTCTACGAGGTGAATTTAACGAACTGATGCCCTTAACTATCTATAATGCAGGGTTTTATCTGTGGCGTTGCGGGATCTGTGATGATGTGACAACAGGATTTGCTCAAGCTGAAATCCTATTAAAAGGAGGGCAAGTTGCTCAAAAGTTGCAAGCGATCTCCGCATCAGTAACGCTTCATCGCTCGTGACATCTCTCGCTGATCTTGACGACGTTTTACGGTTTCGCGCTTGTCATGAAGTTTCTTCCCTTTTCCCAGGCCAACACTAACCTTAACCCAACTGCCTTTGAGATACATTTTCAAGGGAACTAAGGTTAAACCTTTTTGCTCAATTTTTCCGATAAGTTGATTGATTTGTTTGCGATGTAAAAGCAACTTACGACCACGGCGGGGATCGTGATTAAAATATTGACTACTACCTTGATAAGGAGAAATATGTACATTGGTCAGCCAAACTTCTCCATTTTTAATGAAAGCGTAGCCGTCAGTTAAGTTAACTTTACCCGCGCGAATTGACTTAACTTCTGTTCCTACAAGTTCAATACCCGCTTCATACGTTTCCATAATTTCATAGAGAAAGCGGGCTTTACGATTATCACTGACAACTTTAATAGCTTGATTTTGATTTCCCATAGCCTTTCTAGGGTAGCACCTTTTCCCTCAAAAAGCTAATTGAGATCCAATCTGCTGATTACGGTAGAGTAACATTTCTTGTCCGAAGTTCCGAAGTTCCCTGCTGCTATTATCTACTTTAACCTGAGTTCGGTGTTCGGTATTCGGAGTGAGGATTTCTTGATGTCAGATAATCTGGGAGGGAACCTCCCAGTTCTGACATCGCTTTTTTATGAGAAAATGGGGGTTTGAGACTCCCTTGTGGTTGTGAGTTGTCCATAAATTCCCCTACGTCGAACTCAGGTTACTTTAGTAAGGTGGCTCTGATATGAGGTGGGACTAATTAAGATAAGGCATACTGTTTCAATTCTTCAAGAGAAAGAATTTCTAACGCCCTAGCGTGAGTTGCCTCTAAAATAACTGGAGGTGCCACTCCTGCTTCTTTTGCTTCTTGCCAACGAGAGGCACATAAACACCAGCGATCGCCTGATTTTAGCCCAGGAAAATTATAAGACGCAATGGGGGTACTCAGGTCATTTCCCTGCTGTTTAGTAAAGGCTAAAAATTCGTCGGTGACCTGAGCGCAAACGACATGAACACCAAAATCTTGTCCCCCTGTACGACAATAACCATCACGATAATAGCCTGTCATGGGATGAGTACAACAAGCTTGTAAATCTGTCCCTAAAATATTTTTAGCGTCGCTCATTTATTAACCTCATTTTTATGATTATTTAACGGCATAAAGTGACAGGGTAAAAATTAGCCGAATTTGTAATGTTTTTTGACATCAGAACAAATTTTCCAAGTGCAAGACATTCCAGCAGGAAAGGTCACTAAATCTCCTTTTCCCATAGAAACAGGTTCGCCTTCATCAGGGGTAACAATCACTTCGCCTTCAAGAAAAT
>JBCDDV010000358.1:0-4184 GCA_039180145.1 Cyanobacteria bacterium P01_G01_bin.49
AGTGAGAGTCTTGATAAAATCTAGTGCAACAATCTTCGTCTTGATAGCTGTTGAGTTTTATCTTAATTTGTTCGCAATCAGTTTGCTTTAACTCTAGTTGTTGATTTAATACTGTCAGTTGATTTTGAAGTTGGACTGCTCTTTTATTTAAATTTTGCCACTGCTGTAAGAAGCCCAGTTTTCGGTTTACCTCAATCTGAGAGGCAGCTAAGCTTTCTCGGTCAAGGGGTATCTGAAAAGGATATGGAGTCGCAAAAGTATTTAAAATAGCAGTACTTATTCGATTTTCTAAACGTTTGAGAACTAGCTTGTCGCTAGTGAAGTTTATTAAATCAAAAGCGCGTTTGGTAATAGAATCAGATTCTTTGGGTAGCTCTTGTTCTGCTTTAACTAAGTTTTGTTTTATTTGTTCATAAGCATCATATGGAAAACCATTATAATCTCCTAATCTTGATATCTTTTCCTTTATTATTTGCTGTTCTTCTTCTGTAGCAGTAATTTCGTGCTTGAGCGATTGGATTTGTTCTTCTAGCTGCAATCGCTTTTGAGTATTAGCTGCTTTTTGGGTTTTATCAATACTGTCTTTTTCAATAATCTCTTGGATTTTCTGTTCTGCTGCAAGTAAATCAAGCTTGGTTTCTTCCCACCTCAATTGATTAAATTCAGTTGCTCTCAAATCATCCAGACTTGATTGCAGCTTTGGAATTGTTAAACGTCTGATAATTCCTTGACTGCCACCATCTAAATATAGATGCTTGTCAGGGAATTTATCTGATATTCTTTGCTGGAATTTTTGGATAGCGCTATTGTTAGTGCTAGCAAATAGTGTCAAATTACATGCGTCTTCTTTATCATGTGCAATTATCAGCGCTCTTTCTACAATTTGATGTGCTACTTTATGTAAAAATAATTCAGTTTTTCCCGTTCCTGGGGAGCCATGAACGGCAGTTATATAATTTTGTTGAGAATGTTTGAGTGCTGTTGCTTGAAATGAATCCGGTACGTGAGAAGGAAAAGCTCCCCAGAACATTACTTCATTTTGGGGCAATTGGGGAGAATTATAAATATATTGAATTGCAGGATGATTTTTATCTAGCCATTCACAATCATCTGATGAAACTTGAAGTTGCTCTAATATTTCCCGTAAGTCTTGTTTTAACTGAGCATTATATGGTGCAAAGTCACAGCGCAGTAAATAGGGCTGTCGAGAAGTCTTATATTTGCCTTCAGGTAAGTCAACTTGGTCTGTAAAATCATGCAGAGTGGAGAACTTTCGAGTAAAAACATCTTCCAAAAATTTGAAAATACCTTCTGTAACAATTAAAGATTCTGCATTTTCTTCTTCTAGACCATAGAGTCGCATCAAATTTACAATTACCGGCTGAAATTCAAATTCATTTAAATCCCAACCAGTTTTACGATATTTACTCGAAAATATTTTAGAAATATCAATGGTGAAGCAGGGAAGATATTTTAGCTTCTGTTCTTTTCCTCTTCCTTGGACTAAATAGATTTGAGGAAAGGCTACAGCCATTTGAAAATCATTTGGTCTTCCTCCCTTCTCTACTGCTCGCTGCTGTTGCTGAAATTGTTTAAAAACTTCGTTACTTAACACCAACTTGTTACCTACAAGCTGCACTCCCTCATCTGCTACTTTCGGATAAAGTTCCGAACCTCTTTCAACTTCCGCTTGAGTCAATTCTTCTAGCCTGATATAAGCTAACCAGGCTTGTATTATCTGAACAATTTTTTTCAACTCTAGCATGAGATAGTTTTAGGAATAATGGTACTGATTTACACTTTTTCCTTACTTGTTCTCATTTTCAGCAGTATCTCGGAGAAGCAGATATTTTGACAAAATTTTTAACAATTGTTTAGAAAGAAGAATATAAATCGATTAATACAGGATTTTCAATAATCCTCAATCCAAACAAGTACTCTGGTCAATTGGCACTCTCCCATACTCTTATTTAATTAGAGATAATTGAAAGCTAAATTTTCTCTAATTAAACCTCTTGAGTAAGTGCCTCAAGCTGTAAAACCAATTTTTCTATCTGCTTGCGTTTCTTGGGGTTCGACCAAATACGCGACCTTTTTAGCTTGCTAGTCGCACTAGCAAAGCGCTCTTTGTAATTGTTAGATTCAGTGTCCGGAGTAGAACCCGGAGTTTTCTTCTCACTAATACGCTCCTTTATTTCACTTAAAGACCAATTTTCTTTAATTGCTTGCTCTAAAAAATCTCTACGTTCTGATTCATCTGTAATTTGAGCGATCGCTTTAGCTTTGGTGTAAGCAATCTTTCCAGAACGCATTGCTTCTAAAATGTCTTCTGGAAGATTTAGCAATGGCAGACGGTTATTAGCAAAGGATTCCCAGGTCATTTTCCCCAGACCAATAAAGACTCCTTCTACGATTTCTAGGTCTGGATTAACCGTATTGGATTCATCTTCTTTAAGATTTTTTTTCTTTCCAATAACGTTATTGGAAGATTTATTATTTTCCAATTCATCTTTTCCAATAACATTATTGGAAGTTTTTTCAGCTTCTTTACGTTCGTGCTGAAAACGTCGCAGCAAAGGGGGTATATCCTCTCTTTTTCGACCTAATTTGATGGCTAAAAGTTGTAAAATGCCTTCTGTCTCTTCTACTGGGTTAAGGTCTTCTCGTTGAAGATTTTCAATTAATGCCAGTTGAAATGCAGCATCATTATCTAAATCGCGAACAACTACCGGTACTTCTTTCAAACCAGTGTCTTTTGCTGCCCGGTAGCGTCTTTCTCCTGCCACTAATTCATATCCGCTTCCTGCCCTGGGGCGGACTAGTAAAGGTTGTAAAATACCATGTTGCTGGATAGAAGAAGCTAGTTCTTTTAAGGCTGTGGGGTCGAAGTAGCGACGTGGCTGTCTTTGTGGAAGATAAATATCCTTTAAAGATACGTTTTGAGTTGAATCAGCATTACTTTCTGTTGCAACACCTGTAGTATCCCAAGGTATTTCGATTTTACTTTTAAGCGGTTGATTGCGTTTACGATTCATAGTTCTTCAATACTCTTGGCTATCTTATCTAGTACAGCAATGGCTGGATGTCTTGGTTGATAAACGGCTAAAGGCATTCGTTCTTCTGTAGCATCAACAAAAGTCGTAGAACGAGCAATGGGAGTAAATACTTGCCCTACCCCAGAAAGTTGTTCTTGAATTGCTCCTAATGTGCGAGTGTCTTGAGAATTACGGGCATCATATTTCGTCGGTACGAACCCACCAATCTCTAAAGAGCGATTAACTCTAGAGCGAACTCTAGCTACAGTTTTTAAAAGTTCATTAGTACCTTCAAAAGCTTTAAAGTGAGTTTCTATCGGCACCAAAACATGAGTCGCTGCTACTAGTGAAACATAACTTAGTAATCCCAAACTAGGAGGACAATCTATCAAGATATATTCATAGTCATCCTGTATTGGCTCAATTGCATATTGTAAGCGAAAGTCACGTAAATCAGCATTAACTAACTGCATTTCCGCCGTACTAAGAGTGGTATTAGTAGGAACTAAGTCCATACCATGAAGACCCTGGTGTATCGGCAAGGGTTTCTCATCTACTATGGCTTCATATACGGTTTTCTCCAATTCTCTGGGAACTAAACCCATAAAAATAGTTAAGGAACCTTGTGGGTCCATATCAATCAGCAGAACACTATGTCCCCTGCGTGCTAGGTGATAGCCCAGGTTTTGGGTCAGGGTGGTTTTTGCCACCCCGCCCGCCTGGTTAAATACTGCAATAATCTTGGTCATAAGTAGTTTTTGTGACCTGCCCCATTCTCTTATAAAGATAGCTGGTTATATATTGATTGATGCTGTTTTTTTGTAATAAATAGCAGCTGTTTTTTGTTAAAAGTTTGATGATGCTAACACCAAGCATAATTATAGGCACAGAACTAACATAACTGACATTAGAACCAACTAAACCGCTATGTTTATTCATGGCAATCTACTTATCAATTTACAAACTACTTGCTAATCTCACAAAAATTACTAGACAAAATGTTTCAGATGACACTTAAGACAATACAATGAAATCTCGTTGATGCACTTTAAACTCCAGTGATAAAAGTTCTATTTGATGAATTTCATGGGGAAATGTCCTGCTCGCAGTTGCAGGAAGACAATACTCCTAAAGAAACATGGACAATCC
>JBCDDV010000359.1:0-4178 GCA_039180145.1 Cyanobacteria bacterium P01_G01_bin.49
AAACAATTGGTATTAGCAGCCGATCAATTCATTGTTGATCGTCCCCTAAGTCACGATCCTGATGGCAAAACTATCATTGCAGGTTATCCTTGGTTTGCTGACTGGGGAAGAGATACGATGATCGCTTTACCAGGGTTAACGTTAACCACTGGAGGTACAGAAATTGCTCGCCAAATTCTCAGTACCTTTGCTAAATATTTAGATGGGGGAATGTTACCTAATGTTTTTCCCGATGATGGCGAAATTCCTCAATATAATACAGTAGATGCTATTCTCTGGTATTTTGAAGCGATTCGAGCTTATTACAGCACAACAGGGGATACCTCTCTACTAACCCATCTTTACCCTCTTTTACAAGATGTCATTGACTGGCATCGTCAGGGAACTCGTTACAACATCCATTTAGATAGCGATCATTTAATTTATTCGGGACAAGAAGGCACTCAATTAACTTGGATGGATGCCAAAGTAGGAGAGTGGGTCGTGACTCCTCGCATTGGTAAACCAATTGAAGTAAATGTCCTTTGGTACAATGCTTTAACCGTAATGATAGAAATAAGTGAAGTTCTCGGACAACCCTCTGCCGAGTATCAACAAATGGCCCAAAATACCCATAAAGGGTTTCAACGCTATTGGCATGCATCCCTAAAGTATTGTCACGATGTTTTAGATAGTCCTACAGGTCATGATAAATCTTTACGTCCTAATCAGATTTTCGCGGTCTCTTTGCCTTATTCGACTAAGGTTCCACCCTTGTTAAATCCAGAGCAACAAAAATTAGTGGTAGATACCGTCGCCAAAAACTTAATCACTTCCTATGGATTGCGATCGCTTTGTGCTGCTCATCACCAATATAAAGGGCATTATGGCGGAGATCAAGTGGCACGAGACGGGAGTTATCATCAAGGAATCGTTTGGTCATGGTTGATGGGACATTTTATTGAGGCCCATTGGCGAGTTTATGATGATCGCACCTTGGCGAAAAGTTTCCTCGAACCCATAGCGAATCATCTTCATGACGGCTGTGTTGGTAATATTAGCGAAATTTTTGATGGGGACGCACCCATGGCCCCCAGAGGTTGTTTTGCTCAAGGGTGGAGCGTAGCAGAAGTATTACGGGTTTGGACGAAGCTTCATGAGTAAATAACCTCAGTTCGGTTTAAGGAATTGGGGAGTTCTGTTGATTGTTGATTGTTCATTGTCTTCCCCCAATTCCATTACTTCCTCCTCTCCCAATACTGCGTAGGTTTTGGATGAAAGACTTTTCTTTAAGGTAAGCAGAGGAGCAGGGAGACCTTCGCACTCGGAGAGGGCTTTTCGGTTTTCTCCCCCGCCCCCTGCCCCCCGCTCCCTTGCAGTCTCAGCTAGGTTTTTGAGCAAAACCTGCGTAGTATTGAAATATCGACCCCCAACCCATCCAGGAGAAATGTTACTCAAAGAATTTTTAGAACCAATGCAGATTACTCAACAAGCACTAGCTCAAGCAATAAGTGTCCCCTATCAGCGAGTTAATGAATTAATAAACCAAAGGGGATGCAGTGGTCATAATAAAGTGTAGTTTGTAGTTGTTTCACTTTTCCTGAATAGTTGTCTCTTTTTGTGAGGATTGTTGTTTTTCTAAAGATTGCTGCTCATATTTTTGAGCCAAAGCTTCTGACATTTGATACACTTTTCTAGCTCGATCTTCTAAATCTCTGCCCATCGCCAATAACTCTTGTAAAGTCTGCTCGTCTGGTAATTGTTTCATGATAAATTTCTCAAGCGATCTAATAAACTACTACTTCTTATCTTAGTTTCTATGACCTCACCTAGTAAGGTAGCTAAATCTGTTCCTAATTCTCGCACGATCTCACATTCTCTTGGTTGCTCTATGAGTTGTTCTCTAGTTTCATTAATCCATCTTCTAGCATTAATTACAAAAAATCGAGTAGTTTGCCAATAAGCAAAAAATTGAATTAGTGAAGCATTATTGGGAAAAAGAGACATCAATCGTCGAAGAAGGTTTTCTCCTTCCGTTGCTTCTCGCTCAATTTCTTCCAATTCCAAATTTAAGCGTTCTATAAGAGATTGAATTTCAGGGGGAATCGGCATTGCTGCTCGTTATCACTTTATCTAACCTACAGATTTTAGCCTGATATTATTCATTCTTAACCTCAGATCACAGCAAAAATCTCCAAAGCGATCGCTTGAAAGATAGTAGAATATTTTCATCTAAATCATCGATGTTTCATTTAGCCTAAACTCTGAAGTAGGAACACGCCACAACTGTTCTAGTTCATTGGCTGGCATGGTTAAATATAAAACATCCCCAGGTTGCAAAGTTGTTTCCAAGAGTTGCCAACTATGAATGGTCAAAGGATTTCTTTCTAAATACAACGGCACAAAATCGGCATTCATGGCCGCTTCTTTAACAGTTTTGCCACAAAAAGAATGCTTAGGTGTGATCAATGTAGCTAAAGATACCCACAATAGATCATCCGTCATCCCGTTGCCTAAAATTTTTCCTCCTAGGGCCGCTGCAGCAAAAGAAGGGGTTGCCAACTCAGCCGGACATAGCACCGTTTCAAACTCGAAAACTTCTTGTACAGACTGAGCAAATGGAGATTCTTGGGCCCGTAGTACAATAGCAAGATTAGGAGCGATCGCTTTAGCAGTTAATCCCACCTCTACATTAATCATGTCATTGCTGGTCACGACTAAAATGGCTTCAGCTTGCTTAATATTAGCTGTTCTTAAAGTTTCATCAACACGGGCATCTTCTACAATGACAGGAACCCCTAGAGAACGGGCTGTATGCAAAAATCGATTATTGGGATCAGATTCAATAACGACCACTTCATACCCTTGATGATGAAGTTGACGAACAATTTGAATGCCAATACCTCCCAACCCACAGACAATATAATGATGACGAGTGGGAACTCTGGCTACGTCCCAAAATTGTTTTAAACGACTGCCTAAAATAAAATCATTGAGCAGGGCATAACAAACCCCGATCACACCTGCCCCAACAATCATCATAATTGCCGTAAAAATTTTAATACTAGGGGGGGCTTTTTCTGCGACTTGTTCTTGTCCTCCAGCCCCTGTAATCATCCCTACGGAGAAGTATAAAGCATCGACGATAGACGTATTGTAATTAACAGCGACATAGGTTAGGGTTGCTGCAAAAATCATTCCTATTAAACAGAATGTGACCACAACAACAGGGGTAACATAACGATGATAACCTCGTAGATTGGCGATCGCTTTGACCACTTTTTGCCACCAAGATCGTCGTCTTGAGCGGATTTTGGGTTGGGTACCAATAATTAAATGATCTCCTAATTGTAGGGATTTTTGCTGCAATACTGCTGAAACTAAATCGAGTTCTCCTTGAGCCGGAAGATAATAAATTAACATCCGAGAAGAACTCTCCCACAATTCTCCTAAATTTAATCCCAACCAAGGATGATTTTGATCAATAATGACTTCTTGGAGGGGCCAAGTTTGATGAAATAATTGCAATTGACCGATGGCTTTACTTCCTAAAGCTGCAAAAGAGAAAATCGGCGCAGCGAGAGCAGCCACACTCATACTAACGTGATGGGGAAGGGTTTGATCGAGTCTTTCTCCCAACATATGATTAAATAGACGATTAATAATGCGAATTTTGGGATTCAGAATTCTCGCTTGAGTTAGTATGGCAAGATTAACCGCGTCATTACCATTAGCAAGAACCAAGGTGTGAGCTTCATGAATGCCAGCTTGGACTAAGGTAACGGGCGATCGCACATCTCCAATGATAATATTCTCGGAATGTTCTCCCCGAATTAAGCGATCACTAATGCCAACGACTGAGGCCCCTTGTCGTTTCAATAATCGAAAAATTTTATATCCAGTGCGTCCCAGTCCACATACAATAATGCGTGGTTTCATAGAAAAATTGATTGAAATTAACTTTTAAGTATCATCGATTACTTTTCTAGAAGTCTGTAACAATTCGCACTTTCAATTAATTTTTAGCATAAATTAATAATTGTTTTTGTAACATCACATCGTTGACGCAGCCACCAAGTGGAAGTAAATCACCGCTATAGTCATTAATACCAACTAAAAGCGCTAACTTGCGTCCGGTATTTTGGGCTAGTGCTTTGGTGTATTTATCCCCTTGCTGCATGATATCTAACTGACTGACA
>JBCDDV010000360.1:0-4176 GCA_039180145.1 Cyanobacteria bacterium P01_G01_bin.49
CACTGATTAACGGAACAATGTGTAATTCTGGACAAGAAACCCTTAAAGTTTCCAGGCTGATCCTACAAATTTCTGAGAAAGATACCAATAAAATAATCAATAGTATGGAAGTAGAATTAGCAGCAACTTATACTATACCCCCCGGAACCCAGGCTGAGTTTGATGGTCGGGTAGGTGCAGAGGACGATAACCAAAAATCTGAGCTTGGTCTTCGAGGTCGTCAAAAAGGAGAGATAACCATTACCTTAGTAGAATGGTCTTAACAAATTAGTTGAGAAACAAAGCGATAACCGTGGAACAACACGAGCAAATTATTTACCCTAACCTACCTTTAGCTATTTATCGAGAATTAGCGGCTCATTTACGCCAAATTGAAGGCATAAAGACTGAGTTGATTCCTCAACAGTCTCAACACTTTGATTATGTTCAAAGTCAGATCAATCATTTACAGATTTCTTATCCTGCGGCACTCAATTCTCAAGCAAAAGAACGGATAGCAGAAATTTTAAATTACTACGGGCAGATTCATGGAGCTTGTGAGCGCAAAATTCTGGAGAATACTTAAGATAAATTTGTTTTTTAACTCCTCATTCTTTTCGTTTCTGTAAGTTCACTCACACTGTTCCCGTTTCTAATTAAAGATTATCTTGAAAATAGCCATAATATAATTCGCAACTAGGATAGGCTTCATCACCCACTAATTTGATGAGTCCCATACTCTCCAATTTGTAAGCAATTGACGGCTCTAATTGTACTCCTGTTTCTGTTTTGACAACTTGTTTCATCCCATCAGCTAACTCAGGAGAAGATTGTAAATTATCCCAATGACGGCGCAAATGACTAGCATAAATTCCCCCTTGGGTTGGAGATTCTTCTAGTAATTTTTCTTGGGAAATATTCTTATAAGCCAGAGCATCTAATGCTAGACGAATTAAATAAGGGTGTCCGTCTACCATCTCAATTAAATCTTTCGTAAACTGTTTTTTGGCTGGATCGTCTGACCATTCAAACCCATAATAATTAGCTAAAGTTAAGACCTGTTCCAAATCAAAGCCAGGCAGTTTAACTTGTCGTCCTACATTAAACGGTGATTGATTCGCATCCAATTTTATATAAACTTCTGTTGAATTAGCAATCACTAAACGAAGATTTTGCCAAATTTCTAAATTATTGGCTTCTTCATGCCAATAACGTAACATGGGCAGAAAATCCTGGGCAATATCAACATATTCAAACACTCTATCTAAATTATCTAAACCTAATACTAAAGGTCGATCAATATTTTCTAAGACATAACTTTGAAAATAAGTTTTGCAACTAACTAAACTGCCAAATAACTCTTCATCCCAATAGTCATCGAGTTCTGGCTTTAGCCCTAATTCCCGACTAATATTGGCACAAAACCATCGCAAAAACTTATCCAAACTGCTAAACATTGCACTTTCAGCGGCCCGAAGATTAAGGTAAACTTTGCGACAATCATTGGCTTCTCCATGGGCGAGAATTGTCTTGAGAAGAGAGGTTTTTCCCATTTTTTCAGGGGCCCTGATGCGGATCAAAGCCCCTGGTTTGAGAATTGTTTGACAACAATCTGATTCAATAGGAGGACGAGGAATGTAGAGAGGAGAATCAATTTTAATAGGAGTCCGAGTATCAATGACAGGAAACGCCGAAAAAACAGGCATGGTCGAGTCTTGTTTCCATTCAGGATATTTGATATCTTTTAACCATTCTCTCAGGATTTGAAATTTACCTGGCCCTTTGCTGCGGGGATCTAATTCTGGGCAACCATTGGGTTGTTCACTCGAAAAACAACTATACAGTTCCGTCATTTGCTTTTTATAGGTTTCGTGACTCGCTGCTTCGGCAAGTTCCCACACCTCTGTATCAGGTTTACGCCAGTTTTCATAGGCAAACCGAACTAAAAAAATTTCTCTGAGTCTTCCTTTTAAATTTTGCTCGTTGGCAACTTCTTTGAGGAATTGATCCCAGGCTTTTGGTTTCATAGCGATCGCTTAACCCTTAAATATCAATGAAAATAAAACTTTTTTAACTTACTATCTCGACAGAAATTTTGCCTTAGTACACTTTGCGTTCCACTCTTTTCTACTTTTTTCCATGTTGTGTCGCTGGTGTCCACTCAGAAATTGGGACTGACATCCGCTCAAGCAGGCCTTATTCTAGAGTTAAAGGGTGACAAACGTTCAACTAATTATAAAAAACAACGTTGAATCGTCAATTAATCCCTCATTGTGGTGTGAGCAAAGGAGGTAACTTAACCATGAACAGTAAACTAACAATGAAACGTAAACTAGCGACAGGACTAGCAATCGCTTTGCTCATTGTTTTCGGAGTGGAAACAATGGCTGTAGCATCCTATAATCCAATTTCTGGCAGCGTTATCGCCTACGATAAAGATTGCCCAGGGGATGACAAAGATGATTGCTAACTTTTACCGTAACATTTAAACTCCTTCAACAGCACACCTACAGTTGAATAAAGCTGGGAATTTTCCTGGCTTTTCCTAAATTTTAACAAGTCAATGGTAAAAATTGCGATAAGGTCCAACTCCCTGGTTGGATTAGAGGGAAAATCGATTTTTCTGAGGATTAAAGACTTCAAAGACTTGACGGCAAAAACATTTTAGCCTTTCTCCAATATCGGTAGCAGGTTGATAATTGCCCTCCAATTGCCAGTTTTCTACTGTGGATAGTCGCCATGCTTGTCCTTGATGATTAAATCCTGTTGTTTCAACCCCGATCAACCGTTGGGAGTGATCTACGGGATCTTGATGAAAGCGAATCTGCACTAACATACTACGACTTTGAAAACGAGGACTCCAACCAGGTAAATGAAAACCAATGTCAATGGAGTTGGGATCGACAAATTCTAGAGTATCAGGATCATCGCGCCAAGGATTAAGATCAGCTTTTGCATCTGGAAAATGGGTTTTGAATAAATGAACAATGGCTGCAATTTTTGTTGCGAATTCTACGCCATGAGCTTTTTCCGATGCGTTCATACTCTAATCTCCTCGTGATGACTTTCTAATAAGGCAACCTATGAAGGGTTATTTATCCACAAAATTAGGATTTTTGCTCTATTCTATGACAGTATTTTAATAAGAAAAATCACAACATCAAAGGTTCATGACAGAGCAAACCCTAACCGTTGGTTCCCTTGACTGGTTCTATCGAGAGGCTAATCCTATCAATAGCACAGATAAATACCCTGTGTTACTACTGCACGGATTACCCGCCCAAAGCTATATCTGGCGCGGGGTGATGACTGTTTTAGCTGACCAAGGATTTCGCGCGATCGCCCCTGATTGGATCGGATCTGGATTTTCTGCTAAACCTGATAAACGAGACTTCTCTTATACGCCTCAAGGGTATCAAACAGCGTTAGGTGATTTTATCAAAGCTTTAGAAATCGAAAGATTATCTTTAGTTGTTCAAGGATTTTTGGCCTCAGTCGGAATACAATACGCTTTCAATCATCCTGAACAGATTGATCGTCTGATTATCCTCAATACCCCTCTTTCCCCTGATGTCAAATTACCTTGGGCTATGAAGCAGTGGTCATTACCCTTTATGGGCGATATGGTCACCCAAGACCCTTTATTGGTTGATCGTACCTTAGAGGGGGGTAGTGGGTTTGTCATCTCTGATGAAGATTTAGGGATATATCGTCAACCTTTTCTCAAAAGTTCTTCTGTGGGAAGGGCATTATTAACCACCACCAAGAATTTGAATTTATCTCAAACTATGACAGAAATTGCCACAGGATTGGCGAAGTGGGAACACCCGACTTTAATGATTTGGGGAATGGCTGATCCTTGGTTATCGTCAGAAGTTCCAGAAAAATTAGCTGCCAATTCTAACAATATTGAACTGATTAAACTAGAAGAAGCCAAACATTATCCCCAGGAACATTGGCCTAAAGAAGTGAGTGAAGCAATGGCTACTTTTTTACGTCGTCAAGCTATCTAAAATAATCCCTTAAACCCTCACTGAATCTTGTCGAATTGTTACTATTTTTACACCCAAAATTTTAGGATCGCCGATCACTGATAAGATCGGTTAAAGCGTCTAAAGTTGTTGTAGACATAAACTTAGATTGACTCCCTGAATTAATTACAACTTGAGACGCTTTAACCGATCTTATCAGTGATCG
>JBCDDV010000361.1:0-4165 GCA_039180145.1 Cyanobacteria bacterium P01_G01_bin.49
CAGCGTTTAAATTCAGATTCTAAGGGATCGGCAGACTTTCGATAAGTTTGATAATTGATACCTTGATTCCAACCCTTGGTATCCCAATTCCCAGTAGACGTAGTGGTTTGAGTTTGTGCCGCTTTCCATTTTGTTTCCACTTCTTGTTTACGTTGCCGAATTTGATTCAATAAAGTTTTTGTTTGGGCAATTTGCTGTTTAGCCCCTTCCATTTGTCCCCACAATTGATTACCTTGGCGTAATAAAGCGGCTTCCCTCTCTTGGGCTGCTTGGGCTAAATCAAGTCTCCCTGCGGTTTTTGCTTTAGCGACACGCTGATGCCAACGCTGGATCTCTTCAGCCACTGACAAAATTTCGGCTTCTAAGCGTTTTTTTTGTCCTTCTTTTTCTACAATGAGACTTAGGGCTTCTCGTTCTTGTTCTCTTATTTGTTCTAAGAGTGCTTGTAATTCTAGATGGGGATTACTTTTTAGAAACTCTTCCAGTCGCGTTTCTAAAAATTGACTAAAATTCTCGAATAAATTCATAGTTAAATTTTATACAAAACAACAAAATCGACTAAAATTCTCAAATTATTTGCTAAAATTCCTGACCTACTTCAATATATCGCGTGTTGCCGTTGTGATAAATAACCGCTTTTTGGTTTTGTACTCCCATTAAAATCCCGCCACTACTACCGATCGCTTCCCCTGTTTCAAAGCGTCGAGTAATTCCATCAAAGGTAAAAATAGCCGTCGAATCTTCTCCAGCATCTAAGACTCCTACTAATTTATGAGAACTTCCACTTGATGATTGGGATGTTGCAGCAACTTCTGGTGCAACAGTCTCTTGAGGGGTTAAAACCGGAACTGTCGAGGGAGAAGAATCAGCAGAAGGCAAAGGAGGAGGTGTTGGCAAGTTATTGGTTGTAGCAGGGTTAACATCGGTTTGAGGGGACGTTGACGATGATTGACCGGAGGGGGGATACATAGGAATGTAAACTCGTTCAATGACCTTTTCTGGAGACGGGGCAACCGCAACGGTGGAAAGATTGCCTTCGGAGGGATTGACTAACGTTTTTGGTTGAGTCTCTTCTTGCTCAAGTATGTTCAAAGACTGTTGTAGATAGGCCATAAACTGGGGATCAACCGTTGTGACAGCAGGCTTTTGGTTTGCTTGCTTCTTCTGGGTGGCAAATTGGTTTACTATCCATCCCAAAACCAGTAAACAGTAAGCACTAGCTATCCCAAACAGGACTTTATCAAGATGCTTTATGAAAGGGCGATCGCTTTGAATCGGATTCACGGGATTTCCTCAAAGATGATTAGTTGTTATTGTGACATTATTATGAGAGCTATGTTACATTCTTTAATGGGGGACTGTGCTTACTAACAAGAATCTTCTCAAAGTATTCTCAAGAGTAAGCAACGGCATAGTAACCTTAATATATAAGCATCCCCTAACTTCTGAAAATTTAGATATCTTATTTTTAGGAGTCACATTCCATATCATCCTTGATTGTTGATTCGATAGCGAATTATAGCCTCAATGTTCACTAAACAAGTCACAGATTCCAAAGTCTATCAGTGGTTCAACGATCGCCTTGAAATTCAAGCGATTTCTGACGATATTTCTAGTAAATATGTTCCTCCCCATGTCAATATTTTCTACTGTCTGGGTGGCATTACGCTGGTTTGCTTTCTGATTCAGTTTGCAACCGGATTTGCGATGACATTTTACTATAAACCGACAGTAACCGAAGCCTTTTCGTCCGTTCAATACATTATGAACGAGGTTAACTTTGGTTGGTTAATCCGTTCTATCCATCGCTGGTCTGCCAGTATGATGGTCTTAATGATGATTCTGCACGTCTTCCGAGTTTACTTAACTGGTGGCTTCAAAAAGCCCCGTGAGTTAACCTGGATCACTGGGGTAATCTTGGCAGTAATCACTGTATCCTTTGGGGTAACAGGTTACTCTTTACCTTGGGACCAGGTCGGTTATTGGGCGGTTAAAATTGTCTCTGGTGTACCTGCTGCTATCCCCATTGTGGGCGATCAAATGGTAGAACTGCTTAGAGGGGGTCAAAGTGTTGGACAAGCAACCTTAACTCGTTTCTACAGTTTACATACCTTCGTTTTCCCCTGGTTGATTGCAGTATTTATGTTGGCGCACTTTTTAATGATTCGTAAGCAAGGGATTTCTGGTCCTTTGTAAAATCAGTCGATGGTGACCAGTGAACAGTTAATTATTAGCAAATTTTAGATAATTAAACACTGGTCACTGAATATTCAGATAAAAATCCTGCTGATCCTCTGTTTCGATAAGGAGAAATCTACACAAATGGCAACTGAAAAAAAGCCAGATCTTAGCGATCCGAAACTTCGTGCCAAACTGGCCGAAGGAATGGGCCATAACTATTATGGGGAACCCGCTTGGCCCAATGACTTACTTTATATCTTTCCCGTCGTTATTTTAGGAACCATTGGTCTAGTAGTTGGACTAGGCATTCTCGATCCTGCGATGATTGGCGAACCTGCAGATCCCTTTGCTACTCCCTTAGAAATTTTACCGGAGTGGTATTTGTATCCCGTGTTCCAAATTTTACGCATTCTGCCTAATAAATTGTTAGGAATTGCTTGTCAAGCTGCAGTTCCTCTCGGTTTAATGTTGATTCCTTTCATTGAAAGTGTCAATAAGTTTCAAAACCCTTTCCGTCGTCCCATTGCCACGGCTGTTTTCCTTTTCGGAACGGTTGTGACTCTGTGGTTAGGTGCGGGTGCAACTTTTCCCATTGATGAGTCTTTGACCTTGGGATTGTTCTAAATATAAGCTTAAGCGTTTGCTTAATGAGTTTGTCTGCGGTTGATTCTTATCCTGCTCTTTGAAGTAGGCATGAAGCGATCGCAGACACTTTATTGAGGGTTACTATCTTGCCAAGGGTGAATCTTGAAGGAAAAATTTGCCCCAATTTTCACAGAAAAAAGTTGATCAAAACCTTCATTTTGTTTCGGTTTAACTAACTTTTTAGCGGTTGCCCTTAACCCAACCAGTGGCACAATTTTATTCAATTCTCGTTGTTGGTTTCTCATTTGACAGTCTATCACTTCAGCTTGAAAATAATAGCCAACAATTTTAAATTTATGGTGTTTAGCCAGTTTGATATACTGCGCTCGCTCTTCAATAGTTGGGTTAGTATTATCAATGACCAAAGGTTGCTTCGCTGCTAAACAAGCCTCAAAAATAATCTTCTCTCGATGTCTAGTTTTTAACATATCTAAATTGATGCGAATATGAGAATCTAGAAAATATTCTCGGTAAAAAGTCGACTTTCCTGCTCCTTGTAATCCGATAAAAATAACCGCTTCCATTGCCGTTTACCAATCCCCTAATTGTCAAATTCCATGACTTTTACCAATCACCCAATGGCGACGAAAAAAGCGAGATAAAGAAGATTCTTCTAAAGATAAATAAATGGGTCTTCCATGAGGACAAGTACGAGGATTTTTCGTTCTTTTCCAACTATCTAAAAGTTCTTGCATTTCCTTTAACGTCATCGCAGTTCCATTACGAATTGCACTACGACAAGCAGTAGCAACTTGCGCTGTTTCTAAGTCTGTCCCTAAACTTAACTCTATTAATGCAGCCAAACAATCATCCCGTCTTGATAATAATTGGGGAACTGTTCGTACTGCCCACATTTTTTCGCCAAATTCTGCAATTTCTAAGCCAATACCTTGTAACTGTTCGATCTGAGAAGTCAATAACTGAGTTAGAATAATTGGGGTTTCTACAGGAATTAATTGCCATTGATCTTGCAACTGCTCATATAAAACCCGTTCATGGGCAATATGTTGTTCTACTAACCATAACCCATTAGAATGTTCAGCAACAATATAAGTCTGATTTACCTGTCCGACTGCTCGTAATTGCATCAATTCTAACTCAGACGCAGCAGATGAATTAACTTGATAACTTCCCTTGTTTTCTGAGACTTTGAGTAACTTTTTTACCCGCTCATTTTGAGTTGATAAGGTCAAAGAGGTAGAAGATAATCTTAGGGTTTGTTCAATAATTTGGGAAATCTGTTCTCGCCAAAAATCAAGAGACTGTAAATAAATTTCTGTTTTTGCTGGGTGACGATTCCAATCAATTTGATTCGGTGATAGTTTAAGATGAATAAAAC
>JBCDDV010000362.1:0-4158 GCA_039180145.1 Cyanobacteria bacterium P01_G01_bin.49
AATACTTAACAAAATTGAAACTGATGCTATCGGTATTATTAGATCGATGGCATTTAGTCCAGATGAAAAAATGCTGGCCATTGGTGGAGAAAATGGTGAAATTGAACTCTGGAAAATTCAAAAAAATCCGACTCTCCTATTAACCATTGAACAGTCTAATAGTCCGATTACGAGTCTTAGTTTTACCCCTGATAGTCAATCTTTGGTTGCTGGAGATAGTTATGGCAATCTTAGGGTATGGAGTCTTAATTTGGATAATTTATTGAAACAAGGCTGTCATTGGCTCAAAGATTATTGGAAAAGTGATATTTCTATTCAAGGAATTTTACCAATTTGTCAATCTATGATTACGCCAACGGCTAAATGAATATAATTGCCTTTTGTGGCGTTAAATAAAAAAAGAAGAAGTTAGGGTTTGATCTGTCGATACTGGCTATTGTTTGTTTCAGTATTATTCATTAATCGTTGCATAGTTGCTTTAATGAATTCTGCTTCTGCACAAAATGGGAATTGTAATTATCCCCAAGCTTTAAATCTAATGTTCAGTGCTATTGAAAATTGCTACGTAGATAGAAGACTAGAAAAATGAAGTCAATTACAGTGAATAAAAACTCATCGATGAGAAGGTAATTAAAATGAAAGTGAATTTTCTATCACTTTTGTAAGTTGCTTCACATCCTTTGTTAGATTGCTAGTAATGAAATTAATTCGAGGTTTATCAACAGTATTTCTAAGAATAAGCAAGTAAACGATCAATCCGTAGCGATTAAAATCAGACAATCAAATGAGGAGTCAAGATGCCTAATCATCAATTCTGTAACGCACCTAATTTTATTGCCAGCAATAACTTTGATTATCAGCAGTTAAATCACAAAACCAGACTACAAATCGAAGAATTAACCACTGATATAAAAAAGCGAATCAGTCGCTGCGCTCAAGACATTATAGAAATAGGGAATAACTTAAGTCAAATTAAGCAGCAGTTGCAGCATGGACAGTTTCGCGCTTGGCTAAAAACTGAATTTGACTGGAGTGTTTCTACTGCAAATAAGTTTATGCAGGTAAGTCGACAGTTCAAACCCACTGATCTAGAAGAGATCGAAATTGCGCCTTCGGCTCTCTATATTTTAGCCGCTCCTTCAACCCCAGAAACAGTAAGAACTCAAGCACTTAGTCAAGCTAAGCAGGGTAAACGGATTACTTATGCGATCGCTCAACAACTTGTTAAAGACAGCAAAACATCAGACGATCAGGTCAAGTTGCCTGAAAAAGATAGGGTGACTGTTTCAGTTTTGCCTGATAAGGAGCAACCAAAAATAGACCCCAAGTTATCTGACTCTATTAAAATTAAGGATAACCATGCAGATGTGAATTCCAAAATTTACAGCTTGTCTGATTTTCAGAATTACCTGAACCGAGAGTGGCGACGGATGAGTCGGGAAAAACGCAATTTAGCCTTAATTTTCTGCCAAATTTCTGTAGAAAATAGTAAGGAATTAACACCACTCTCCACTCAAATTATCCAACACATAACTTACGGATTCGCTGAAACCCTAAAACGACCAGGAGATTTTGCAGGAACATATAGTAAAAATCAATGTGCGGCCGTTTTACCACAGACTGACTCGGAAGGAGCTAACTGTGTAGCCAGCAGGTTTCTCAACTGGTTTATGACTTGGAAAGCAGATGTAGTCAAATCATCCAACTCAAGACAAGAAATTACCATTAATTTAGGTGTTGCTGCTACGAGACCTGATCCTGAAAATTCTTATGCACTCCTACTCAAAAAAGCTCAACTCGCCTTGTCAGAAGCGCAAAATCAAGGCTCTAATCAAATCGTTACTCAGGATGATTATTTGAGATTTGTCGTAAACGAGTCATGATTCTATTAAAGCTATTTTTCTGATTATGTACCAAACAAAATATGCGCTAACAGGAATTACCAATGGGATATACTTGGGGATTTGTAACTCGTGAAACCAAATACGAAGCTTTAGAAGACTTACTTGATGCTTGGAGCCAATTTTGCCGTGATTTTTATTTTGGTGAGTTCAAGATTGCTATTGACGATCAGCTTTATTGGTTTGGCAATATGGAAGATGCCTCTGCCTATGAAACCTCTCTTCAATTCTCAAATACAGATACGCTCAAAACTAATGATTTTGATGGTGATACCGTCGTAATTTGCCGAGCAGGTTCTTGGAAAGTTTTGGAAGATCAAATTCAGCAGCAAGCACTTTCAAAAGGATTAAATCCACAAGCTATTCCAGGGTTTAAGGAGGAGCTTGAAATCTTTTGCCCTGATGGTTCAATTATTTTTGGTTATGAGTATGACTTTCCAAAATATATGACTGTACAGTCTAATACCGCTTATAGACTTCAGTATCAAACTGCTGCTGATTATCGATACATCAATTCCTTAACTGAGGATCATCGAGAAATATATCATCAGAATCGAGATATCTACGACAACTGCGGTGTGTCTGAATGGGCTAGCTACATGATATTTGTTTCTGAAATGATTCTAATACACAAGCTACTTTTTGAAATTTGCTACGACACTGTCAGCTACGGTGATCCGTCTGTCTCTCCCAGGTTTCCTTGGCCTCGAATTAAGTTCAGTAAGGATGGACGGAAATTATAGTTATTTCAAACAAGAATGATAAATGAAATGATAAAATCCATTGCAATACCCAAAAACTATAAGCGATCGCTCAAAAAAAGGAAAAACTGGCTAATTGCTAACTTGGTGGGAACCATCTTTATCGTTCTAAGCGTTGGCCAGTTGGCAGCCTATGGACAAACAAAATCCACAGAAGCTGTTCGAGCCGAACTCGACGACGTATATGAAGCGTATCTTGGCCGCAAGCTCTCTCAAAAAGAACTAGATCAGGTGACAAAAGAGTATATTCCCCTGTTTGGATCTAACACTTGCGAGGCTAAATGCGTTCAGGATCTAGAAGCATGGAAGGTCAACATAAAAATTTTTCAGACCCAACGTGGTCAACCCGAAGACCTTGCTAAACGCCATTCTTTAATAGCCCATAATTATCTCTGGGCCGAGACCCAAGGCACATTGATACTGCGTCTGTTAACTGAGCCAGACCCAATCCGTGTGTTCAATCCTACCACTAAGCGATTAATGACCGAAAAAGATGTGATCGCCCTCGCTAATCTGGGACTTTTTCTGAAATCTAATGGATCGCCAAAACATCAGTCTTTTTCTCCTAAAGAGATCGATCAAGTCGTTGGTGTACTAGAGCCTCTAGTCGGTTCCCAAGGGAAAGCCCGTAAAATGCCGATGCTGTTCGTGATAGCAGCCGAGTTATGGGCAGGTATTCAGCGTGATTGGTCTTCCCTGAGCGTGACGGAGCAGCAGAGCGTCCGCGACTACATCCAACATAAATCGAATAAGCCAATGCCCTTGCCTCTTTACAGTCGTTTAGTAGGTTTTTCTATGGATCAGGCTAAAATCATCCAAAATGCTGAACAATCAGATATAGCAAGCAACAGCGGCTCTAGTTATTTAGATCTATTGTCCCGTTATGGGTTCCTTCGGTATATGCCCTACGGCCCCTCATTCTGAATCAAGGTTTGGAGATTAGGAGTAGAATACAATAAATTTTCCTAACCCATACCGCTTTCCTCAATCGCAACTTATTCTTTGATAGTGATCAATGGGGTTTACTCAACATGAAGGTAATCAATAATGGCAACAGACGCATTACTGAAACTAGTTGTAATTTCTCTTTTTATAGGGATCATCTTTGGTATCGTTTTTCTACTTTTGTTAAAATTACGAAGACGAAATACAGTGGTTGACAGTTTAGTTGATACCCAAAAATTTATCGGTTTAACGGGTATTGTGGAAATTCCTTTTGATCAAAATAGTAAGGGAAAGATTAGAGTAAATTTTCAAGGAAGTATTATTTTTTTAACAGCAATCAGCCATTCAACCGATCAATTGAAATTAGGAGAAAAAGTTTTAATTATCGAATTAGAAGGAAATAAAGCTTCGGTGATACCAGAAAATTACTCAAGAAATTTTAACAATTAATTTCGAGAAGAATGATCATGAAAACAGCAAAAAATCGATCAAATCAAACAGTTCTTATTCAAGATTCTCAGCCTTATTCTTATCAAGAACCTTCCTCTGAT
>JBCDDV010000363.1:0-4151 GCA_039180145.1 Cyanobacteria bacterium P01_G01_bin.49
TGAAAATACCATGAGTTCAAAGCATTACGGGTAGCACACAACGTCCAGTTGGCAATCAACCAACCTCGACTCAGTAGGATATCGCCCAATACCTGAGTGATCGATAAAGATGCTAATAAAATAAAAATTCTCACAGTCCTTAATGATTACTCACTACTTTTTGCTACCTTATCCAATTTTCCTCTGTTGGCTAGTCACAGTTCTATTAATTATTTGTTAAACCTCCTCTATAATTGAGGACTATTGAAGGTAAATTGGTTGTTATAGTGGTTTAGTCTAACATTATTTTTCTTCATTATTCATCAAGATGAAACCAGGGAATTACGGAAGACTTGTGGTATTTTAGCTGTTTCATATGAATTCTAATAATTGAGTAAACAGTGACAACGGAACTAAAAGCCCAGCAAAGCGTCAACGAAGATTTGAGTCTGAGACTTGTGTTGACGGCGTAAAAGTTCTTCAATGACAAAAAAGAGGAAGTTACGCTATCTTATAAACTTACCAATTTTCTAAGCATCCTATGAAGCTGTCGATTATTATCCCCGTCTATAATGAAATTCACACCATAGACAGTGTTTTAACCAAAGTTGCTCAAGCATTGCCAGAAGTCAATAAAGAAATTGTCATGGTGGATGATGGGTCGACTGACGGAACTAGAGAATGGTTGATACAAACTTTTGGAGAAGTGAACACCCATCCTGTGGGAGTAAGATTGGCTAGCGATCGCCACATGGTCGTTGACGAAAATTTGAAATATCAACGACAGCGAGAAAAGTTGGACTTAGCCGTATCTGAAACCTTACCCATGTCAGTTAATGTCGTTTTTCATAAGGAAAATCGAGGCAAAGGGGCAGCCTTAAGAACGGGGTTCAAAGTGGCTACAGGGGACGTTTTTGTGATTCAAGATGCCGATTTAGAATACGATCCCCAAGACTGGAAACGAATGTGGCGACTTATTGGAGAAGGTCATGCTGATGTTGTCTATGGTTCCCGTTTTTATGGTGAACCTCACCGAGTTTTATACTTCCATCACCTTCTGGGAAATCAAGTTATTTCTAACTTAATTAATTTACTGTGTAACACCACCCTGACTGATATTGAAGTCTGTTACAAAATGTTTCGCCGGGAAGTCATTGAGGGGATGAAGCTTACCTGTAATGATTTTGGGTTTGAAGTCGAATTTACTGTTAAAGTAACTAAATCTCGTCGTCGTTGGCGAGTTTATGAAACTGGGGTTTCCTATTATGGCAGAACCTATGCTGAAGGGAAAAAAATTAATTGGAAAGATGGCGTAAAAGCTCTTGCTTATATTGTTTGGTTCTGGTTAAAAAGCTAAGTTACAGCAGTTTCGGAATTGACAAGACATCAAATTCTAGGGTTTTTGGGGATGGGAGTTCAAGATAGTTAACCTGGGTTCGGGATAAGAAAATTGAAGATCAGACAGGGGAATAGGGAACGAGAGGCAGAGGAGAGGAGGAAGCATCAGGGGACAATGAACAATGAACAAAACTTCCACCTCTTGCCCCCTCCCTTAGTCAATTAAAATTTATCCAAGTTAGGATTAGCCGCTAATTTAGCAATTTCATCTTTAACTGCTTGATGATCATGACGCAAAGGAATTTGTACGCCTTCAGACAATTGCTCTACCTTAACCATGGCTTTTTCAAAATAAGTATCAGCTTCTTTGAGTAGCGCGATATCCATGGTCATTCTGCCTTGTTTGCGTAGCAGTTGTCCTTTGAGATACTGTATTTCGGGATTATCAGGACTCGTTTCTAGTGACTTATCAATGTACTGCATGGCTGTATCATACTTTTCTAAATCTCGATAAGCAGCAGATAAAGCACGGCTAACCATGTAATCTGGGGCAGCATACTTCTCGAAACGAGTAATAGCGTCCTCTGGACTAGAAAAAGGCAAGTTAACTGATAAAATTAAGTCTAAATAACCTTTCAGTAAATTTAATTCGGGATCATCGGGAGCAATATTTTCAGCCCGTTCGAGATAATCAAAGACTTGTTGTAACTTATTGACCGCGCCTAGGGGCCCTTTCGTTTTAAACGTATAAGCTCCTTGTAAAAAATGACCAACTGCTTGATACAAGTTGCCCCGTAAAGGATCTTTACTGGTGAGCTTTTGAGCAGCCGATAAAGTTTTGTCCCCATAGGTTTTCATGGTTTCAAAATCTTCATTAGAGTAAGCTAAAGAAGCTTTCATCGCATGAGCTAGGGGTTCATCAGCTTCGGTTTGTGTTGCTTTTTCTAAATAAACCTGAGCTTCTTTATAATTTCCTTCGTGAAAAATTGCCTCAAAAGCGGCTTCTGTTTGATCGCCAATAGGACGAGGGTTATTGCTGCGGAAAGGATCGCCAGCTAAAGAGGAACTTCCCCAGAAACTTAAGGCTACCGTACACACCACAGACAAAGAAACTTGTTGAGCTTTAATCAACCGAGCAATCATGACTTTCTCCAAGCAATATTCAGATAGATGGCTTCACTTCACAAGATCATGAAGATAGCTGTTAAATTTGAGACTTCAAAAAGAAAGCTTTCGATTTTCTAAATCTTTCTGCAATCTTTTTAACTCACAATGCCGATCTTGATACTAGCAAAAATCTCTGAAAATAAAAGTCAAATAGGTCATAGTTAAATATTGACCTTTCATTGAACATTTATCAATAAACAATCATTAATGCTAAATGATATGAGTCGTGATTAGACTGTCTCGTCTACAGAGTGATTAGGGAGATTTGCTCTTTTTCGTTGTCCCCCCTTTAAGGTAAAGTCAATAAATAAGTCACTGACTGCCACCAGGGCAAAAAAATCTGTCAACCTCATATCTTTTATGTTTATCCTCCCTTTCAAGATAAACTACAGTATGATATGAGATTTTGTTAATACCATCATGAGTGTAGTTAGCCAAGTTATCCTAAAAGCAGACGATGAGCTTCGATATCCTAGTAGTGGTGAACTCAAAGGTATCGAGAGCTTTTTACAAACCGGAGAACAGCGTGTCCGAATCGCGGAAACTCTCGCTGAAAATGAGAAGAAAATTGTTGATCAAGCTCAGAAACAGTTGTTTCAAAAACGTCCTGATTTCCGGGCCCCTGGCGGCAATGCTTACGGTCAACGCCAGTATAATCAGTGTTTGCGAGATTATGGCTGGTATTTACGCCTAGTCACCTATGGCGTTTTAGCTGGGAACAAAGAACCCATTGAAAAAATTGGGTTGATTGGAGTTAAAGAAATGTATAACTCCCTTAATGTACCTGTTCCTGGTATGGTAGAAGCGATTCGCTGTCTTAAAAACGCCGCATTAGGCTTATTGAATAATGAAGATGCCGCAGAAACGGCTCCTTACTTCGATTATATGATTCAGGTCATGTCCTAATTTTCTCCTGGAAGGCACGAGCAAATCGTGCCTTTTTTGCCATCATTTCTACACCGACAACGACGAAAAAATAACCTCAATACATAGCATAAATAATTATCACTTAAAGAAAAGATGCAAGTTTTCACGTTACTGAGGTTTAGCTTGTTAAAATGCAAGTATGGCACGATTTCTTAAGTTTCCCTTTCTTTATCTTAGTATTGTCCTAATTACCTACGGTACATTTGGCTGGTATGTTGGGTCTTCTGCTTCAAGATGGACACATTTGTTAGTTGCTCAAGGAGAAACTTGGGGTTGGTTTTTTGAAAATGAAACTATTTTTTTACTACTCCATATCCTAGCAGGATGTTTAGTGCTATTAATTACTGCAAGTTTAATGGCACCTGTTGCTTTGGTAACAGTTTTATCTGGCAATGCCTTTAAATCTGATAGTCGAGCAATGATTTCGGTATTATTATGGTCATTTGCTGTGGTATTAATGATTCGCTGGATAGTCTATTTTTCTCAATTCTTTTTACTAATCTGTGCAGCTATTCTTGGTAAATTAGAATTACAAAAACAGGACTATTTACAATGGCAAGTGATAGTTTATTTGACGATTACTTGTTTAGGGGGTTTTGGGTTAGGTTTAATCAGTTATTACGGATTAAAAGGTTAGTTTTTTATATCTAGAAATTTGCTAGCTTGAAGTATCTTACAACTGCCTCGGATTTCTAAACATAAGCAATTTCTATTTATCGCCATCAAACCTCATCGGTTAA
>JBCDDV010000364.1:0-4147 GCA_039180145.1 Cyanobacteria bacterium P01_G01_bin.49
ACCAAGAAGCCATACCTTTCAGTTTGGGAATTTGGAGTATTTTAATTTGTCACGAAATTGGTCATCGAGTGTTCGCAAGCCGTTATAATTTGCGTCTGAGTTTGCCATTTTTTATCCCAACTTGGCAGATTGGTTCTTTTGGTGCAATTACTCGGTTTGAATCTTTAATTCCGACTCGAAAAGCTTTATTTGATGTTGCCTTAGCTGGCCCTGCTTTTGGTGGAATTCTCTCCTTTTTGATGTTAATTATCGGTTTAATTCTTTCTCATCAAGGTAGTCTTTTTCAAGTACCTGCTCAGTTTTTTCAAGGCTCAATTTTAGTAGGAAGTTTAGCAAAAGTTGTTTTAGGAACGCAATTACAACAAGCAATTATTGATGTTCATCCCTTAACCGTGATCGGCTGGTTAGGCTTAGTCATTACTGCCTTAAACTTGATGCCAGCAGGACAACTAGACGGAGGGAGAATTGTCCAAGCTATTTATGGCAGAAAAACGGCGAGACGAGCAACAATTATTACTTTAATTATCTTAGGCATTGTTACCTTAATCAGTCCCGCAAATCCAATCCCTTTATATTGGGCAATTGTTATTTTATTCTTACAACGAGACCTAGAAAGACCTAGTTTAAACGAATTAACGGAACCCGATGATACTCGCGCTGCTTGGGGATTATTAGCTCTCTTTTTAATGTTAGCAACCTTGATTCCTTTAAGCCCAGGATTAGCCGGGAGATTAGGTATTGGTAGCTAAGGATTATTATCAAAAAACTGATAGCCTCTAGCTTTATTTGAGATCTTATCTGTCTCAATGGGGTGGGACAGAGTATACTCTGAAAGATCATTGATCTTAATAAGATTATTTTAGGATTAACTATGCTCGATATGACCAAAATAACCATGAAATGGCCCTCTTTAATCCTCACAACCTTGATTTTGATATTTCCCCTAACTGCTTGTGGTGGCCCAGAAAACACATCGGAAAATACGTCAGAAAGCACTGCTGATACTAGTCGTCTTGAGATAGTAAAGCAACGCGGAAGCCTCATTTGTGGGGTTAATGGAGAAGTCCCTGGATTTAGTTTTGTTGATGAAAATGGTCAATATTCAGGCTTAGATGTGGATATTTGCCGGGCGATCGCTGCTGCTTTATTTGATGATCCGACCAAGGTAGAATACCGTAAACTCAGTGCAGAGGAACGCTTTACTGCCGTTCAGTCAGGGGAAGTAGATGTGCTTAACCGTAACACTACTTGGACAGTTAGCCGAGATACGACCAATGGAATGGAGTTCGCCCCCACTGTCTTTTATGATGGTCAAGGGATTATGGTGACCAAAGCAAGTAATGTTACTGAGGTTGCAGGATTAGAAGGCAAATCAATCTGCGTCTTAGCAGGAACTACCACAGAGCAAAATTTAGCGGATCAAATGCGTAAACGGGGAATCATCGACTATAATCCGGTTGTTAATTCTGATGTAGATGCCCTGTATGCTGCCTATCAAGAGGGACGTTGTGAAGGGATAACCGCCGATAGATCTCAATTGGTGGCCCGGCGTTCTATCTTACCAACGCCTGATGATCACGTGATCTTAGATGTGGTGTTATCAAAAGAACCCTTAGGCCCGGCAGTGAAAAATGGAGATCCTGCTTGGTTTGATGGAGTAAAATGGATTACTTTTTCCTTAATTCAAGCCGAAGAATTTGGCATTACTTCTGAAAATTTAACAAGTTTTGAAACATCAGAAGATCCCAATATTAGACGCTTTTTAGGCTTGGATGATAAGTTAGGAGAAGGCGTGGGATTACCTAGTGATTTTGCCGCACGAGTCATTAAACATGTGGGCAATTATGGAGAAATTTATGAACGGAATGTTGGTGAACCGTTAGGGTTGGATCGAGGGCCAAATCAGCTATGGACTGAGGGAGGCTTATTATATTCTCCTCCCTTTAGATGAACGACTAATGGTAATTTTGATTAATCGTTTAGTTGCTAAAATATTGACCTAAATCTTAAGGCTAATTGTTAGTATTTCTAGAGTCTATCCACAGAGTCATTGATGTCGATTTTTTTCGGGGAAAGGCATCAAATTTTTATCTCTACTGATAACCTGGGTTTGGGATCAAAAAATCTTAGTGTATGGTTGGGGGAACGGGGATTGAGTTAATAGTTGATCGAGAATTCCAATGCCGTTGAAAACGCGCGTAGCGACCAATCAGCCGTCAACAATAAACTTAATCAATTTTCTGATATGAATGAAAATAAACCTCCCTTTTGGCGTGATTCTCGGTTTATCAATATTTTTCTACAGACGATTATTCTGCTAATTGTATTACTCTTATTGGTAATATTTAGCCATAATTTAAGTGAGAATTTTCCGCAAGATTTGACTTTTGGGTTTAAGTTTATCTTTGATCCAGACCTAAATTCTCGGTTTGATATCGGCGATTCTCCCATTCCTTATCAAGCAACTGATCCTTATAGTAGGGCTATTTTAGTCGGTTTGCTCAATTCCCTGCGGGTGATGATTATTGGTCTTATCCTAGCATTTACTTTAGGGGTAATTGTGGGATTAGGTCGATTATCAAACAACTGGTTAGTTCGTCAGATTGCAATCGTTTATATCGAAACAATTCGCAATACACCTTTATTATTACAACTGTTTTTCTGGTATTCGGCTGTCTTTCTTAAACTCCCGAAAATTGATAATCCTTTGATTTTTGTAAACACACTCTTTTTATCAAATCAGGGAATTTATTTGCCTCGTCTTATTATCAATTTTCAAAACTTTTTAGTGGCTGCTTTTTTATTAATTAGTCTGCTTTTAACGGTAATTATTTGGCGTAAGAAAAATCAAGTTATCCTTCAACAAGGGGCAACAGGAAACCTCTATCAAACTTTCTTAATAGGCATAGGAATTGCAGTGATCTTGGTCATTATTTTAGAATTAGATTGGCAATTTCCTCAGTACGATGCTCAAATTAAACAAATTCAAGGAGGATTAACCCTTTCTCCGGAATTCACTGCTTTGTTAGTCGGTTTAACAATTTATACGGCGGCTTTTATTGCTGAAGTGGTGAGGGCAGGTATTCAGTCAGTTTCTCAAGGACAATGGGAAGCGGCGAAGGCATTGGGATTAAATTCGAGGTTAATGATGCGCCTTGTGATTTTTCCTCAAGCTCTGCGGGTGATGATTCCCCCGTTGACCAGTGAATTTCTCAATTTAGCAAAAAATTCGAGTTTAGCGAGTGCTGTTGCTTATCGAGATATCTATGCTGTTTCTAGCACCATCTCCAACCAAACAGGGAAATCTCTAGAAATGTTGATGATTGTTATGGTAACCTATCTTATTATTAACTTGATTATTTCTGTGGTAATGAATTCTTTCAATCGTTTCGTACAAATTAAAGAAAAATAATAATTTTTTACAACAATAACAACAACTAAGGCGATAGGTTCCCAGAGATTTCCTCCCTCAGTTGATACTCTCTAGAGTTGTACCGAATTGATGATTCAGTTACCTTGCTCCCTTAAATCTACTTGAGGAAATATAAGCCTCTATCATAGTTGCTGTTATTGTGAGTTGACGAGACAGATTCCAACTTATACAGGGTGTTCTCCTTTGAACTTATTTATGACCTTGCAAGCTTATCTGCCAGGAAAGCTTGATTAGCTTCAATTACTAATTTAGCATTTTTATGGGAGGCGATTCAGATTTGATATTAAAGTTTACATTTGAGGATCAGGGAAATCTATGACAATCTTGAGCAATTCAGGTAGCATTTTGTTATCAGACAGATTATTGTTATCTGTGAGTCACTTAAGCTGACTTAAGCAAAATAGAAATTGAGCGCAAAACCTAGAATTAGAATTAATTGCGTTGTTAAGATGATTATATAAAGAGCGGCTTTTTTTTGAATTGTCGTTAAAAGCAAAGCTAAACTAGGTAGACTAAATAAAGAACTAAACAAGAGAAAAATGAGACTTGATCCAGATAAAAGGGTTGATGTCAAAGGACTCAAGAAATAAGGAGACCACACAGAATTAAGAGAAACTACCAGACTCAAAATTAGCATGACAAGAATTTGCGTTGTTGGCGTTTTACCCCACCCTAATAATTGTGCTTGAGGCAGAAACACCTGAATAGCCGTAG
>JBCDDV010000365.1:0-4141 GCA_039180145.1 Cyanobacteria bacterium P01_G01_bin.49
GCCACAAGTAACAAACTCTTCTTTAAATACACCTTTTCCCTTAATTCTATATTGTCCTTGAGTTAATTCTAAAGCTAATTTATTAATCTCTTTTTGAGACAGGTCTGCCCATTTTTTGCTTTGATCAATGTTTAAATAAGTCAGAATTTTTTGCCAAAATCTTTTAGGGATTTGAACAGGACAAGCAGTTAAAACGAATTTGCGAGTAAGTTGAGATTTGCTTTTCAGTAAAGCAGCTTTAATTGCTTCTGTATTCTCTGGATAAAGCCAATTGATAGAAACCGAACTTTGGTAAGAATTCTCATGTAAAATTCTGGCTCCAAATGCCGATAATCTTAGAATACCAGGGCCACTTAATCCCCAATGAGTAATTAAAACTGGGCCAATTTGTTGCAAAGATTTTTTACCAGAATTCAAGAGACGTACAGCAACATTTTCAACGCTGATTCCAGCTAAATCTTGCAGACGAGAATCATTGATATTAAAAGTAAACAAAGAAGGAACAGGTGGCACAATCGTATGACCTAAATTTTTTGCCCAATCATAACCTGATGGGTTACTTCCAGTAGCAATTAAAAGGCGATCGCCTGATAAAACTTCCCCTGTTTTTAATTGAATTTTAAACTTATCATCAACTTTTTCAACAAACTTAACCGCTGCTTGAGTTCGTAGCTTTACACCTGCATTTTTAGCAGCATTCATCAAACAATTAACAATGGTTTCTGAACTATCTGTTACAGGAAACATTCGGCCATCAGCTTCCGTTTTTAGCCTAACACCTTGAGACTCAAACCAAGCAACCGTATCTCTGGGTTGAAAGCGAGTAAATGCACCCCGTAACGCCTTACTTCCTCTTGGATAATAATCAATTAATTGTATCGGATCAAAACAGTGATGAGTAACATTACATCTTCCTCCTCCAGAGATCCGAACTTTAGCTAAAGGTTGACGACCAGCTTCTAATAAAATAATCTTTGTATCGGGATAGTTATTAGCACAGGTAATGGCTCCAAAAAAACCAGCAGCACCGCCGCCAATTACAATAATTGTTAATGATTCATTCATTGAAAAATAGAAACTTCTGTATAAGCATAAGTGTCACAAAAAAAGTACCCCCACGATTAATAGTATCGAGAGGGATTTGATTAACACAACCGTTACCAATTACTTAAGATAACTAAAGACTAGGTTCGTCAATTACCTTATCAATTAGACCGTATTCTTTGGCTTCTTCAGCAGATAAAAAGTAATCTCGATCCGTATCTTTTTCTATCTTCTCAAGTGATTGTCCGCATTTGTCGGCTAAAATTTGGTTGAGTTGTTTACGAATGCGAAGAATTTCATTGGCTTCAATTTCAATATCCGTCGCTTGTCTTCGTCCGGTTCCTCCCATGGGTTGGTGAATCATAATCCGAGCATGGGGAAGCGCGAGACGTTTTCCTGGGGTTCCTGCTGCTAACAAAAATGACCCCATAGACGCTGCTAAACCAACACAAATGGTAATCACATCCGACTTAATGTACTGCATGGTATCGAAAATTGCCATACCTGCAGTTACTGAACCCCCAGGGGAGTTGATATAGAGATAAATTGGTTTACCGGGATCTTCAGAATCAAGGTACAACAAAAGTGCAACGATGCGGTTAGCAATGCCATCGGTCACTTCTTGACCGAGAAATATAATTCTTTCCTGACCTAAACGAGTATAGATATCGATCCATCGTTCGTATTGACTACCAGGAAGACGATAAGGAACACTAGGAACACCAATAGGCATGAGCTTAATTCAATGTAGAGGTAAACAGTAACTAACTAACAGCACTTAAAGATTTGGGCAGTTCTTTGGTACTTTCTAAAACACGATCAATTAACCCATATTCCATTGCTTGTTGGGGAGTTAAATAAAAGGTGCGATCAGTATCTTTGCTGATTTTTTCAACAGATTGCTCGGTATTTTTAGCCAAAATTTCCAGCATGGTACGCTTATTTTGTAGTACCTCTTTGGCCCGAATTTGAATATCCGTCGCTTGGCCCCTGGCCCCTGACCGATTTTGATTGAGGACAATAGTCGCATGGGGAAGGCTAGCGCGACAGCCTTTGGTTCCCGCAGAAAGAATCATCGCTGCGGTTCCCATTGCCTGACCAATACAAATTGTATGGATAGGCGGTTTCACATAATTCATGGTATCGCAGATAGCGAAAGCTTCAGTTTCAAATCCAATCGCATCTCCTGTGTACCAAGATGTCCCTGTTGAGTTGATGTAAAAGTAAATCGGTTTATCAGGATCATCAAATTGTAAATACAGCAATTGAGCGATAATTAGTTGGGTAACATCAATTCCGACTTGCTGCTTCACTTCGTCAGATGAAAATAATGGTAAACCCAAATAGATGATACGCTCTTTGAGTAATAGGGATTCTAGATCTGGGGGAGGAGTGCGAAAGTTAGCGTCTCCGTAATAAGCTGATTGAACGGCTTTGATCTCCATTGGTCGGTTGTTTATGGTAAATGGGTGATGAGTAATAATTACTCCGACTTTGATTTTAACGAATTATCGTAAGAATTCCCCAGCAGAAAAGCTGTTCTGTAATTAAGTTTCAGATCAAGGGTGAAAAATTTCTGGTATCTGCTTCTTAATAAATTTCCCTAAGTTTTATTTTCAAATCAAATGAGATTACTGTTACGAACGACCAAATTAAAGGTTTGTTTTCTCTTTTTATACTTCAAATAATTTTTTTATTGCTGCTACTTCGGAAACTTCTGGGGCGATCGCTAGTTTTGGGGAGGGAACCCACTATAACTCAGTTTTGCTTATATTTTAGATGCGTTTGCCCTGTTATTTAGATTTGAAATATAACAAGTTTCGCACACATCATAGTTTTTCCTGTACTTAAGAGTAAGTACCTTTTAGGAATTTTTCGTAACGACGAATTCCAGAACATTTGCGAGTATGAGATTGAAGCAAGACGCGCGAATTTAATAATAACCAGCGTCCCTACTTCAAGTTGAAATTTAACGAGAGGACATTAACAGTATGCCATATAACATTTTAGGACGAGTAGCAGGCAGAGTGGCACTCAGGTACGCTGCGAGAGGAGCTAGGTACGCTGCGAGAGGAGCTGGGTACGGAGCGAGAGGAGCTAGGTACGCTGCGAGAGGAGCTAGGTACGGAGCGAGAGGAGCTAGGTACGGAGGAAGGACTATAAACAAAGGCTTTAACAAAGTGGGAATAAAGCGACCATTTTCCGGTCAGAAACACTATCGGCAAAAGCTTGCTGACAAAACGTTTGAGCTTGGCGTGCTTGGCACCACAGGAACGGCAATGTACCTTGGCTCTGTAAACGCCTTTGGCTATCCCAAGAAGTAGCAAGTTCTGACAGCTAATCTGTCATGAATTCCGTAAAAGTGTTGCCATGCAATACCTTTACAACAGGCAGGAATTCAGATTGTTCAATTCGATTTGGGGTTTGGAGAAATTTTCATTCCCCATTCTGTCCCCTCTAACCGCTGTACAGGAGGAATCAATATGGGATACAAGAAGCCTAGCCAAATGACTAATGTTGAGGCATTGCCCGGACTTAAATCCCTCTGGTCTAAAACCCTTGGCGACCCTCGCATTTGTATTGCTGTTCTGGATGGGCCTGTTGACCAATTCCATCCCTGCTTTCAGGGAGCTAGTTTGACTCAACAACAGACCCTGACTTCTGGGACGACTGGTTTTGGCTCTACTTCCCAGCACGGAACCCATGTAGCTAGCATCATTTTGGGGCAACATAACGATCTTGTCCCTGGTGTTGCCCCTGGCTGTCGTGGTTTGATTATTCCTGTATTTGTTGAGGGACGAGAAGGTTCTCTGATTCCTTGTTCGCAACTTGATCTAGCACGAGCTATTACTCAAGCTGTTGAGCAGAATGCCAATGTCATTAATATTAGTGGGGGTCAGTTCACGCTCTCTGGTGAGCCTGACCCATTTCTCGCCCATGCAATTCGTTTGTGTGAAGAAAAGAACGTACTTATTGTGGCAGCAGCAGGCAACGATGGATGTGACTGTCTTCACGTTCCAGCATCTGTTGCTTCAGTCTTAGCGGTAGGAGCGATGGATGTTTTGGGGAACCCCATCAGCTTTAGTAATTGGGGTAA
>JBCDDV010000366.1:0-4137 GCA_039180145.1 Cyanobacteria bacterium P01_G01_bin.49
TTCGATCGAGTTTATATCAGTTGACTTTGCTTACACCCCAGGGGAACCCATTCTCCATGATGTTAAATTTTCTATTAAGCAGGGTGAGACTGTAGCCCTTGTAGGAGCTTCTGGAGCAGGGAAAACGACATTAGCGGATTTAATTCCTCGGTTTTATGACCCAACACGAGGGAAGGTGCTGATTGATGGACTCGACTTACGTGAGTTTAAAATTAGCTCCCTGCGGGACAAGATGGCAATTGTGAGCCAGGATACGTTTATTTTTGATATGACGGTGCGGGAAAACATTGCCTATGGCGTTGAAAATGCCACCGATGCAGACATCTTTGAGGCAGCCAAGTTAGCTAATGCATTGGAGTTTATTCAAGATTTACCAGAGAAATTTGAAACGACTTTAGGGGACAAAGGGACTCGATTGTCCGGGGGGCAGCGACAGCGGATTGCGATAGCTCGAGCTTTATTGCGAGACCCAGAGATCTTAATTTTAGATGAGGCAACGAGCGCCTTAGATTCAGTAACTGAAAGATTAATTCAAGAATCACTCGAGAAGCTTTCTAAAGGACGAACTGTTATCGCGATTGCTCATAGATTATCAACTATCAGCAACGCTGATAAAGTTGTTGTATTAGATCAAGGACAAGTTGTGGAGCATGGTTCTTATGGAGATTTGCTAGAGCGGCGCGGCAGCTTATGGAAATACCATAATATGCAGTATGGACTAACTCAAAGCTAGACAGAACTATACTCCTCATAAATAATGGTTTATGAGCTTGGTTCAAGAGATGTTAATTGTGCCGAAAATTTTAACTTATTGAAGAAAATAAAGAAATGGGCCAGATCTCTATGAAACGATTCAATAGATACTTGATATTAGCTATAGTTGTCGTTCTATTTCTAATATCCACCAACTATATTTACCGTTTGCTAAACCCTTCAGTGAACCTTGGCAAGCACTTCACTCAAACTCAGCTCCGTATGACAAAAGGTGGCAAGCCATCTGAATCGAATATTTGGTACTTCTTGTTCGATCTCGGAGTCGTAGACGTAAACAACGATGACCTTCTAGATGTATTTACTGTTCATCACAGTGAGCCACAAGCGTTACTTGTTAACGATGGCAAGGGCGGATTTTCAAGTAGTCTTGCAAACCTAAGACTATCTCAGAATCCTGATTTTCCAGGCTTCGAGGTTATGGAGCAAAAGTCGCTGGGAGCAGAGGATCCACCTGGACTTTATATTTCTCGAACTAACGATGCTTTACCAGAGCTAGATGAGGGAGGGGTAAAACTAGAGGTTCATCGTATCGGAAGCGATAGGACCATATCTGGAGTTATTGATCTGCCATACCGCGTCACCGTTGGCAGGCAGGAGTTATTTGACGCAGAGATTACTGAAGATGTTTCATCGTCTGGTCTGGTTCGAAGCACTCTGAATTTTTCTGCAAGTGATGGAGGAATTCTTGAAGTATATCCTTCTGATGCCTTTCTTATCAACACACCGATTTCCTTTCATCTACCTGATGAATTCCCTTTGGAAGATATACATGTAGGTGTAGAGCAGATCCATCCTCGCGATTATAGTTTTGACCTAGTTCTAAGAGATCGTCATGGCATGGTTTGGGCTGATTACGATGGTGACACTCAAGTAGATCTGTTTATCGCCCGTGGTGGTCTCAAAGGGCGATTGCCAGAAATTACGGGCATTGTGAACGATGAACTACTTTTGAACAGAGGTGATACCTTCGAGAATCAGGCTGGGCCGCTGGGGATTACCAAAGAAGGCTGCCCAGGCAGACAAGCAGCTTCAGTCGACTATAACAACGACGGTCTTCTTGATATCTATGTTGCATGCGGTAGAGGCGGCAGAGGTCTCCCAGCAAGCGAACCAGGAGTAACCTACCCCAATCAACTTTACCAACAGCAAGCTAGTGGTGAATTCCTCAATGTTTCACAGGAGTCAGGTCTTGACATTCCTGAAAATGGTCCGTTTGTATGGGTTGATGCCGATAATGACGGGGATATGGATTTATTTTGGCAAAATGAGCAGGAGTTTTGGTTATACGTCAATCGGTCAGGCGTTTTTGAGTCACGCTCTGTTGCCCCTAATCTTGCCAAGAAGATTGGCAAACTTGCAATCTCAGACTACGACTCTGATGGAGACATAGACATATTTGCAGCCTCCATGAGTGGCAATATATTGTTCGTTAATGAGGGCGGTGAGTACCGGTCAGTTGATCCAACTAAATTAGGCTTGCCTTCCGAGAGTTTAACCGCAAGTTGGGTTGACTATGATAACGATAGTTTAATCGATTTGTATGCCGCCCCCTATGGCTTATATCGTCAGAGTTCTGACCAGGGTTTTGAAGAAACAGGCCTACTAAAAGTGCATCCCTCTAAGTTATTAGCTGAAACTCGGCCCACTTGGTTTGACGTTAATAACGACGGAGCTTTGGATCTAATTTCAGCAAACCGATATCATGTTCATCGCCTAGCCAAGTTATTGAAACTTCCTGGCTCCTCTAGCCGAAGAAATTGGACTGTGGCGCTTTATCAAAATTCCCGTGTCTTGAATCGTTGGCTTGAGATTAAACTTATTGGAACGAAGGGAAACCGCCAAGCTATTGGAGCTAAAGTTATTGTTGAAACATCTGATGGTCGACAACAGATGCAGCAAGTGGGTCAGGCTGAAGGCTCGTTATACTCTCAAGGGCACTATCGTCTATATTTTGGCCTTGGAAAAAATTCACATATCAACTCCCTAAAAGTTTTTTGGCCAGACGGAGCTTTGCAGGAAATCAAAGATCCTGGAGAAGACGAACTGTTACTTATTTCACGGCGTTCAGAACTAGCATAGATTATCCATAGAACCTTAACGTAATAAGACTCTATCGATAAGACCATCCTATTTATTCTTAACTTGGAATCTACAAGGAAAATGCACTTAAATTTATTCCCAACCCAAAAGCTTGAAATGCTGAAGCTCGTGAGAAAGACTGCGAAAAGAGATCGGGGTAGATATCACAAAAAAGAGCGCTCTTTTTCATTGGCTCGGCTGTTACGTTTATCGACTCCCAACTTAGGGCAGCCTGTCTTTATCATTGGAGCACCTCGTTCAGGAACCACATTCTTAGGTGAAAGTCTATCAGTCATACCAGAGATTTCGTACCATCACGAACCAATTGCCACTAAATTCGCATCGCGTTATGTTTATGAGAAAGAGTGGGACTTTGAGAAAGCCAAATCCTTCTATCGCAGAATATATTCTTTGCTTATGATGCAGCATTTTGATGCTGATTTATGTTTTGCAGAAAAGACGCCACGAAACTGTTTTATAGTTGATTTCCTAGCCCAAGCTTTTCCTAATTCTCGATTTATTCACATTATTAGAGATGGACGAGACGCTGCTGTGTCTCATAGTAAGCAGCCCTGGCTACTTGCAGCGCAAGCTACGTCAGGGAAAGTTGAACCAGGTGGTTACCCGTATGGACCATCTGCCCGTTTTTGGGTAGAACCAGGCCGAGAAGAAGAATTTGAATCAACAAGCGATATACATCGATGTATATGGTCATGGCACCGTTTTACTGAAAGTGCACTAGAAAGTGCGACTAAACTACCGCCTAATAGGTATCATGAGCTAAGATACGAATCACTTGTAAGCTTCCCTAATAAAGAGGCCAAGCTTTTGCTAGATTTTCTATCAATCGATAGTCCTGAGTCGTGTCGCCTTTTCCATCAAGCAGTTTCTAAAGCTAATCCGAATTCTGTGGGTCAATGGCAAAGGGAGCTATCCGATGAGCAGCTAAAGCAAATTGAATTAGAATCTGGTACATTACTTCGTCAATTAAACTATTTATGATACACGGATATTGAAAATGCTTTGTTGCTTACTTAAGCTGACATTTCAATAGAGTAGAACATGAACGAAATCCTTATCAAGCTCAGTTGGCTGAAAACCTTAAATCACTAGAGCTGACGACTGAAGGAACTAATCACCTAGCTCTCTGTGCGCTCAACTTGCTCCCAGATAATAAGGCTAGCATTTCACATTTGAAATCATATTTGGGAAAAATATTATGAATAATAAACTTGCTAATCTTAGTGCATACATAGGCAGCTTAAATGCTCGCTTAAAAGGCAA
>JBCDDV010000367.1:0-4133 GCA_039180145.1 Cyanobacteria bacterium P01_G01_bin.49
TGGGTTAGTTCCACCCATGTTATTGAACATAAAGTCACCTAAAAATAGCTAAATTAAAGATCGCAAACAAAAAAAAGTTTAATGTTCAATGAACTTTGATGATAAGGAATAAGTCTAAAACAAGGTAATTGATTCGGGTTGAGATTTTCTTAAAATATCAAGATTTGTTAAGCTATTTTCAGACGAGCCGCAACTATACCCCAAACAAGATTCATGACCATCAAAAAGCCTGTTAATATTGGCTTAGTTTTAGCTAGTTTTTTAACAATTGCTTCAGTAGGATGTAACGTAATTCCTCAAACTGAAGCGGAGGAAGAAGAAACAGCCATTTCTCAACCTGAAATTCCAGCCGTTGATGCGGCGATCGCCCGCACTGGTAACATACAAGGCACCGTTGAATATATCGGAACAACTCAACCTGTTCGAGAAGTCGCTTTGCGTTCCCAAGCTGAAGGGCAATTACTTAATTTAGCCGTTGATGTCGGCGATCGCGTCAGTAAAGGGCAAATATTGGCCCAACTCGATGATGGTTTAGTCCAAGCATCCGTAGGTGAGGCAGAAGCAGAGTTGGGGGCCCAACAGTCAGAAGTTATCAGGGCCCAAGGGGAAGTTCAGTCAGCCCTGGCTGAGGTAGAATCGGCTAAGGTGCAATTAGAACAAGAAAAAGTTGATGTTGATCGCTTAAAAGAGTTGAATGAAGAAGGGGCGATCGCCAAACGAGAAGTAGAAGTCGCCCGCACTGAATATCGCACGGCGCAGCAAACCTTAGCTTCAGCACAATCTCAAGTAAATGTGCGTCAATCTGAAGTAGAAGCAGTAAAGGGACGGGTTACGGCTCAAAAAGCTTTAATTGAACAAGAAAAAGAGAGATTATCCTACACTCGCCTTGCATCTCCCATTACTGGATACGTCCTACAACGAGTGATAGAAACAGGAAATTTAGTCCAACCAGGCAGCGAAATTCTCCGTTTAGGAGATTTTAGTAAAGTCAAGGTAGTTGTGCCTGTTTCAGAGTTGGATTTGAGCAATATTAAAGTAGGACAGTCTGTTAAAGTTCGTTTAGATGCTTTTCCTAATAACAGTTTGGTGGGACGAGTGAGTAGTATTTCTCTTGCGGCAGATCCAACAGCGCGACAAGTTCCCATTGAAGTTATCTTACCAAACCCCAGTCAAAAGATTGGCAGTGGCTTGTTAGCTAGAGTCAATTTTAATCAAGGAGTGAGTCAACCAGTGATTATTCCTGAGACTGCGTTGCAAACCTCTGGGGAAGAAGAGATCGGGAGACAGGGAACAATTTTTGTGGTGACAGTAGAGAAGGATGAGGCGACAGTTAATGAGAGAATGGTTAGGTTAGGGGCAAGAAAAGATGGAAATGTGGAAGTTTTAGGGGGTTTGCGTCCAGGAGAAAGGTTTGTGTCCCGCACTAGTCGTCCTTTGCGGGATAATGATTCAGTTCGATTGAGTATTTTATCTCATTGACGCTCTTGCCGACAAATCAAAGAATGTGTCGAGAGATTATTGCTTCTACTCCTCTTAACTAAGCGATAAGGGATAGAGAACAGATTCGGTATTGTTACAAAAAAACTGGATAACTTAAAATTAAGCTACCCAGATAATTTAGTCATAAATCACAATTTAATTTGATTGTTGATTAAACCTGACCAATAATTAAACAGCAACAGCTTTCTTGACTCCAGCCGTTAATTCGCCTTTAGCATACTTAGCAGCATAGTCATCAAGGGTCATTTGCTTGATCTTGCTGGCATTGCCAGCCGTCCAGAATTGTTGATAACGATCAGAGCAAACCTGCATCATGTACTTGATAGAAGGTTTCATGAAGTGACGAGGATCAAAATTAGCTGGATCTTTAGCCGCTGCTTCACGGATCGCAGCAGTAATGGCTAAGCGGTTATCAGTATCAATATTGACCTTACGAACACCACTCTTGATGCCTTTTTGAATTTCTTCAACAGGGACACCGTAGGTTTCAGGAATTTGACCACCATGCTGGTTAATCATGTCTAGCCACTCTTGAGGCACAGAAGAAGAGCCGTGCATTACAAGGTGAGTATTGGGAAGACGACTGTGAATTTCTTCAATACGGCTGATAGCTAAAATTTCACCCGTGGGTTTACGACTGAACTTGTAAGCACCATGGCTGGTTCCGATCGCAACGGCTAAAGCGTCAACTTGGGTACGTTCAACGAATTCAACTGCTTCATCAGGATCGGTGAGTAGTTGATCTTTGGTCAGAGTTCCTTCAAACCCATGACCATCTTCCTTGTCACCTTTACCCGTTTCGAGAGAACCTAAGCAACCCAGTTCACCTTCAACACTAGCACCAACAGAGTGAGCTACTTTAACGACTTCAGCAGTAACGCTGACATTGTAGTCAAAGCTAGCGGGGGTTTTGGCATCAGCTTCTAAAGAACCGTCCATCATGACACTGGTAAAACCATTGCGGATGGCACTGTAGCAGGTTGCAGGGCTGTTACCATGATCTTGGTGCATCGCAACGGGAATATGAGGATAGCTTTCTACTGCTGCCAATACTAAATGACGGAGGAAGTTTTCCCCTGCATATTTACGGGCACCGCGAGAAGCTTGTAAGATGACAGGGCTATCGGTTTCGTCAGCAGCCTGCATAATGGATAGGATCTGCTCCATGTTATTTACGTTAAATGCAGGAATACCATATCCGTTCTCAGCCGCGTGATCTAGAAGCAGCCGCATAGGTACGAGTGCCATAGATGTCCTCCTAGTCTATTTCTTGTTGTTTGTGAGCGAGTTGTCAAGAAAATTAATTCTCTTACCTGTCAATCTTAAGATAGATTTCACTATTTGACGAATCGTTTTTCGATTTTTTATTTTGCATATTACGGTTAATCTGTCAAGCGAGTATTTTAAAGCTTGCATAACACTGATGAAAAGCGTTTTTCAGACTCTTTATTGTATTTTTTGATCTATGAGCAGAGGTGGGGAGTTGTTTGTTTTAACCGTAACATTTCTTCATTTACAAGAATGGTAAGCAGCCCAAAATATTGAAACTCGTTGATTAGAGATTGTCGGTTTCTGAGTTTAACCTAAAATTTACCAACCCTTTAAGCTAATTTGTTGTTTCTTTGACTTTTGAAAACTCTTTTAATAACGTTTCAATGGCAGTTAATAATTGTTCCGTTGTCCAATTGTACGATAGATGAGCCGCGATCGCAGTTCCCCCTGCTCCTACCCCTTCTTTAACATATCCTTGTTCATAAACCTGTAGTTGGGAATAGGAAGACTGGGCAAAACTGAGTTGAGTTGCGATGAGAGGAACATCACCAATAGACTCAGCTAAACTAACTGTATCTCCTGTCGGATCTTCTGCGACCCAACGAGTTGTTCCTACGATAATATTATCTAAATTTGCTGCATTTTGAGAATATTTAGAAATCGCTTTGATTAAAGAATAAATCGCTAACATTTGGGTTCCTCCTGCTAACAAAATACCTGTTTTTTGACTTGCAGATATCGCCATTCCTGCAACAACAATTTGCATGGGATCACCAACGGCTGCTACTAATTTAAAAGGATTGATTGGCTGAGTAATTTTATTGAGTCCTTGTTTAACAATTAATTCTTTATGGTGATGATTACAATTGGGAAAACTACTATTCACTTTTCCGGTAGCGTTAATCCCTAATCCTGTTAAAATTGCTAAAGCAGTTGTTGTTCCCCCAACAACACATTCACTGAGGATTAAGTATTGTTTTAAACTACTATTTTCTAGTTTTTCTCCCCAGTTTAATCCTTGCTGAAAGAGATGATAGACTATTTCTAAAGGTAAAGCTTTTCCAGTGGTTAAACACTTAGCAGATATTCCTTCTAAATCTAAATAGGGAACAGGGGGTGGATAGGGTAATCCCGCATTAAATAGATACAAAGGAATATTAACAGACTCAATAACGGCACGACTAATAAAAGCTGGTGAAACTCCTTGGGTCAGAAAAGGAAGAGGATACTGATAGTGAGAACATATCCCGTTGACTAAAAATTCTGCATCGGCGATCGCCGTATATTTTCTAGCTTCAGGTGTTGTCCCTGCAGCAGAAATTCCTGGTATTAAACCTGTCTCAGTAAATCCTAAAACGCAA
>JBCDDV010000368.1:0-4122 GCA_039180145.1 Cyanobacteria bacterium P01_G01_bin.49
ATAGTTACTCGTCCGTGATGTTGCAGGACATCATAATAGTCTCCTCCAACTCGACTAGCCGTTTGACAGCGCGCCGCTAATTCTACCCCTTCAATAATCGGACATTGACGAGGTAAAAGACGGAGTTGAATTTCTGAGGCAATTTCGAGTTCTCGATCTTGTCGTTCTTTAGAACGGAGTTCAACGGTTAATTCGTTATTGGCGATCGCCACGGCCGTTTGATCAGCTACCAACTGAAGCAGTTTTCGCCTTGTTTGTGTCCAAACGTATTCAGAGTCAGTGCTAAATACGTAAATTCGTCCCCGTTCTACATTTTTTATTAAAATCGGAGTGCTATAAAGCCGAATTTTTTTACCTAATCCACGGCGGATTTGTTCGTCTAAAGAAACGGGTAAAGCAGGTGTTGCTGATTGGTTTTGAGGTTGGTTAATGATGCGATCCATTACCTTCTTAACTGTTTGGAAGGTTTGTTGGTCTTGACAATGTAATTGTTCTAAAGACACTTGACCTTTGGCTTTGTATAGCATTAAAGCACTGCCATCAGCATCAGTAACTCGTGCTGCCATCAATGGAGTTAGTTCTAAAAATTGATTGAGATTATTAAAGCTGCGTAGGGCAAATCCCAGAGAACTTAACAAATTTTGAATTTTGTTTTGCTCTCGATACAAGCTTGCCACCAGTTCTTTTAAGGCGAAAACTGGAGTATGTTCAGCTTTCAGACTACGAACAGGTGTGTCTGTTTTTGAAGAAGGTTGGTGAGGAATCGGCGTAGCAGTCATGATATCAAGTGGTGAGGACATTGTACGATAACCGACGTTAGTTTCTCTATCCTAAACCCTGAACTTTTGTAGAACATTGATCGCCTAGCTAAAGTTAGCACCGTTGATTATCCTAAAGACCGGAATTAATAATTACTGATTTCTCAGTTAGGAAGGTTCCCTACTCAAATCAGGGCTGGTTAATGATAGCGTCAATTAGTCGCAAGGCCAAGGGATTTTAGAGAAAATTCTAACATTTATTTCTTCTGGCCGAAGTTGTGGTTAGGATGTTTTATGGGATTAGTAAATTGAAAAAAAGTCGGGAAACATAATTTAGTTATCCCGACTTCAAAAGGTATCTTTCGTGTTGGATAAAATTTAAGAAGATGTATGAGATTTCGATGATTCAAATAGCTCGTCTTCCATCTGAAATGGATCATCTAACTGTTCATTTTTGTCAGAATCATCATCGAATAAGTCACCCCATTCAGATTCTTGTTGACTGCTAGATAACTCATTTTCACTAGAGTTATCGTCTACTTGTAATAAGTCGAGCAATTCTTCCTCGGATGTTTCATTTTCTTCTCCGAGAAATTCAGCAAAGGGATCGTCAGACTGTTTACTCGTTGACTCACTATCTAATTCAAAAAAGTCTGGAAAAGCGTCTGTCTCGTCTTGTGCAGAGAAGGCATCTAGATCAGCCATTGTTTCTTTCTCTGTTGCCATCGTTGCGAAGAAGTCTTCGTCAGAATTGCTTGCTTCTTCGTGAAGTAAATTTTGAAGGGTTTCATCCTGATTAGCGATCGCTTCTTCTGTTTCACCCATTTCTAGGGTTTGGTCTGGAAGTGCTGATAGTAGATCTGTTTCAGAACTTAATTCATCAAGCAGGTTATCATCTTCTGTTTGATCGATGTCTGATAACATTTCAATCGAAGAAATCTCCTCAAAGTTTTCGGAAACAGTTGATGTTTCTTCAACTTGATCAAAAGAAAAGTCAACGGTGTCTAAATGTTCTTCCCTAATTTCTAAGGACATATCTGCCGTTTCTGTGTCCTTTTCAACTTCGCTTATTTCCTCATTTATCTGAGCAAATGATTGTTCTGGTTGCTCGACTTCGTCACTCGGAATTTCTTCTGGCTGAACTAATTCCTCTAAAATAGCGGCTTCAGTGCTAACTTCTAAAACAGTCTCGGTTTTCTCGATGGTTGCTTCTACTGGTTGCTCAAAGCTAGGAGAAGATTCTTGTCTCTCTTGAATTTCTTTGGCGTGAGCTTGTTCAATTTCGCTAATTTGGGATTGGTAACCTTGTTCAATTTCACTAATTTGGGATTGGTAACCTTGCTCTAACTCAGCGATCGCCTGTTGATGATTTGTCTGTAATACTTGAATTTGTGCTTGATGATCTTGTTCTATTGCTTGAATTTGTGCCTGAGTTTCTTCTGCACTTGGCGCTTCTTGTAATGCTTGAATTCGGGTTTGGTATGATTGCTCGATTTCTTGAATTTTAGTTTCTAACTGGGGGATTTCTTGAATTCTAGCAGTTAATGGCTCTAATTCTGCTATTTTTATCTTGGCTTGTCCTAATTCTTCTTGTTGTTTTTGACAGATTTGCTCCATTTCTTGAAGCTTACTCTGATAGGTTTGTTCAACGTTTTGAATTTGTGAAGAAGCTTGCTGTAATTCTTGTAGCTGAGCTTCTGCTTCTGATAACGCTTTATGAGTACGATCTAATTTACTTTCTGCACTTTGCAACTTACGTTGAGTTGCAGATGTCCCCAAAAAATAAGTGGCGATTGCACCAATTATTAAACCTATAACGATTCCAATACCAATATTCATAACTATTGTCTCCAAAGTTTAGGTTCAGTCTTTTTCAATATTCCCAGGATCACAGCTTTAATTAACAGGCGATCATTATTTAGGAATTTTTATTTCAGCAAATCTTGACATTTTTGCCATAACATTTTTATGATCTCTAGCTTAGCCCAGAGTGTAATCGATTTGTTAGGAATCTTGTCAAGGTGATTAAGAAATGTTAGATCACAACCTATATTTCATGTGTAAATAATGTGTAAACAAAAAAGGTGTCCTAAGTACAGAGGACACCCTTAACTCATTTAGAACAGTTTATCTAAAGACGAGCGATTAAGGTTTGCTCACCACTCGCTAAGTCTAAGGGGAAGTTGTGAGCGTTGCGCTCGTGCATTACCTCGAAACCAAGGTTAGCTCGGTTGAGAACATCGGCCCAAGTGCTAATAACACGGCCTTGAGAATCTAATACTGACTGGTTAAAGTTAAATCCGTTGAGGTTAAAAGCCATTGTGCTAACCCCCATGGCAGTAAACCAGATACCAATTACTGGCCAAGCTCCTAAGAAGAAGTGTAAGCTACGGCTATTGTTAAAAGAGGCATATTGGAAGATCAAACGACCAAAGTAACCATGGGCGGCAACAATATTATAGGTTTCTTCTTCTTGTCCAAACTTATAACCGTAGTTTTGAGATTCGGTTTCTGTGGTCTCGCGAACTAGGCTAGAGGTGACTAAACTGCCGTGCATGGCAGAGAATAAAGCACCGCCAAATACTCCTGCGACACCCAACATATGAAAAGGATGCATTAGAATATTGTGTTCTGCTTGGAAGACGAACATGAAGTTGAAGGTGCCACTAATTCCTAAAGGCATACCATCAGAAAAAGAGCCTTGTCCGATGGGATAGATTAAGAATACAGCCGTAGCGGCAGAAACGGGCGCACTATAAGCAACACAAATCCAAGGACGCATTCCTAAGCGATAGGAGAGTTCCCATTGTCTTCCCATCCAGCAGAAAATGCCAATTAGAAAGTGGAAAACGACTAACTGATAAGGGCCGCCATTATAGAGCCATTCGTCTAAAGAAGCAGCTTCCCAAATTGGATAGAAATGCAATCCAATAGCATTAGAAGAAGGAACGACAGCCCCGGAAATGATATTGTTTCCGTAAATTAGAGAGCCTGCTACGGGTTCACGAATGCCGTCAATATCAACGGGAGGCGCAGCAATAAAAGCAATGATGAAACAAATGGTTGCGGTAAGAATCGTGGGGATAAGAATAACGCCAAACCAACCGACATAAATACGGTTATTGGTGCTAGTTATCCACTGACAAAACCGTTCCCATAAAGAATTATTTTGGCTTTGTATGGTGGTTGTCATTGGTAAATAATAACTAAGTCACAACAATGTAATGGAATGAGATTAGATTATTGTAGTAATTACTACTTCTGTCTCATTATGTACTAAGTATATTTACATCTCTTGGAAATAATCTACTATTTTTGTAAAAATTAAGTAAACTTTTATTGTTAAATATAAAGGAAATTAAAG
>JBCDDV010000369.1:0-4103 GCA_039180145.1 Cyanobacteria bacterium P01_G01_bin.49
ATAAAGAGACGATTCTAGAGGTGTTAAGGTTTCTGGTAATTCAGTTGTCATAAAATTAATCAGATTTTTTTCCCTACCATTTTAAGATTAAATTATCTATCAACTTAATAGTAGCTCACCAGCCAAATATAAAATCTGGGAAAAAACTAAATAAAAGATAACTTGAACTAAATTTTGATTACAATTGCCCATAGAGCGTAATGTGACTTTTCCAGGAGCAAATTGTGAGCCACAACACCTTAATCGACACGCCAACTACCACCGCACCAAAGGCGTTTGATACCAGCGAATTTGATACCTATGTGATGCACACTTATGGACGATTTCCCATCGCCATTGAACGGGGAGAAGGGTGTCACCTCTGGGACACAGACGGCAAGAAATATCTTGATTTTGTGGCAGGTATTGCTACTTGTACCCTTGGTCATGCCCATCCTGCGTTAATTGAAACGGTAACCCAACAAATTAAAACCCTACATCATGTCTCGAATTTCTACTATATTCCTCAACAGGGAAAATTAGCTAAGTGGATTGTCGAGAATTCTTGTGCGGATCAGGTATTTTTCTGTAATTCTGGCGCAGAAGCCAATGAAGCAGCCATTAAACTCATTCGTAAATATTCCCATACTGTCTTAGACTTTTTAGAAGAACCAGTAATTTTAACTGCCAAGGCAAGCTTTCACGGACGGACATTAGCAACAATTACGGCGACTGGACAGCCTAAATATCAAAAAGACTTTCAACCCTTAATGCCTGGGTTTGCCTACGTCCCCTACAACGATATCAAGGCTATAGAAAACGCGATCGCTGATATGGATGAAGGAAACCGTCGGGTTGCTGCGATTATGTTAGAACCTCTACAAGGGGAAGGAGGTGTTCGTCCTGGTGAGATAGAATATTTCTTGCGTCTTCGGAAAATATGTGACGAAAATAATATTCTTTTGGTCTTTGATGAAGTGCAAGTGGGTGTAGGACGTAGTGGAAAGCTTTGGGGGTACGAAAATTTGGGCGTTGAACCCGATATCTTTACCAGTGCTAAAGGATTAGCTGGGGGTATTCCCATTGGCGCGATGATGTGTAAAGAATTCTGTAATGTTTTGACCCCAGGCACTCATGCTAGTACCTTTGGGGGAAATCCTTTTGCTTGTGCTGCTGCCTTGACGGTGTTGCAAACTATTGACCAAGAAGGGATCTTACAAAATGTGCAAACTCGTGGGGAACAATTACGCACTAAATTGCGGGCGATCGCTCAACAAAATCCGACCTTATTTACCGATGTGCGCGGTTGGGGATTAATTAATGGCATGGAACTCAATGAAGAGATATCTATCACTTCCCTTGATATTGTCAAAGCAGCCATGGAAGAAGGACTATTATTAGCCCCTGCTGGGCCAAAAGTATTACGGTTTGTGCCGCCTTTAATTGTGACAGAGGAAGAAATTGATCAAGGGACTGAAATCTTAGAACAGGCGATTAATAAAGTTTGTTCTATCATCAAATAGCTAAGGGCAAATTAGGGTGCGTTAATTCAATAGCGCACTCTTGTTATGATGAAATAGGGTTATTGGTAAAAGAAGCTTTTTTTATGAACGAAGAACTAACAAAACGCAAGTTACTCTCTGCTTTGTGCCACGGATCTATTTTTTTTAGTGCAACTTTTGTCTCTGTTGGTATTCCTATCGCAATTTTCTTTATTTCTACTGATGAAATTGTTCAAGCCAATGCGAAAGAAGCATTGAACTTTCATCTCAATATTTTTGTTTACGGCCTTATTTTTGGTGTTTTAACCTGGATTCTTATCGGTTGGGCATTATTAGCAATACTAGGAACTGTTACTTTAGTTGCGCCAATTATTGCCATTATTCAAGTCCTTAGTGATCCTAATAAAAAATTTTCCTACCCCTTTATTTTTAGAGTTTTATAGGTTACTCAAGAATTTTAGTTAATCATAAAAAAATCACAAAACACTCACTTAGAAATATATTGAGGACTAGTTTTGCCGAATAATTCTAATCCAGACAATTTTTTACGTCGTCTTGACAAAACCTTGATTGCTACTATTGTGGTCGTAACAGGAGGGTGGTTATTCTATTCATCTCTTAACCAGATTAAACTTTTTTCTCCTCTCTCTGCTCCTCTATCTAACTATCACATTCCACCCTTAGTAATGGAAGGAGGAGATCCCTATATTCGTGCCTTAATGCGGACAATTACTGCTAGCGAAGCAAATGTTAGCAAACCTTATCATGTTCTTTATGGGGGTCAATATATTTCTAATTTAGATAGACATCCTGAACGATGTATCACCATTATTACTGGTCCCAATAAAGGAAACTGTACTACTGCCGCAGGACGCTATCAATTTTTAAATGTAATATGGGCTGACAAAGCAAAACAATATCATCCTAACCCTTCAGGACAATCGTGGTGGAAATCTTATAGTTTTCAGCCACAATATCAAGATGAAGTCGTTTACCGTTGGTTACGGGATACTGATGCCTGGGGAGTTGATATTTCCCAACAATTGCAAGAAGGAGAAATTGAGCAAGTTTTACGATTATTGTCAGGAACTTGGACAAGTTTGGGCTACGGTATTGAAACTAATTCTATGAGTTCTCATTTACCGAAAATTTATCAGCGAATGTTAGCAGAAGAATTACAAATTGTGATTTAGTTATTTTTCAAGTAATTACTTCAATTTGACAAAAAAGGTTTATCATAGTACCTATGTTCTGAGCTAGATAATATCTATGGAATCTTTGACCCCTGCCCAAAAAGAATTATACGATTGGTTAATTGAATATATCAATCAAAATCAACACGCCCCTTCCATTCGTCAAATGATGAAAGCGATGAACCTGCGATCGCCTGCCCCTGTTCAAAGTCGCTTAGAAAGACTCAGAAATAAAGGGTACATTGATTGGACAGAAGGAAAAGCGCGAACCTTACGCATACTTCATTCTAAACCGAAAGGTATCCCCATCTTAGGCGCGATCGCGGCAGGTGGGTTAGTAGAACCTTTCACCGACGAAGAAGATAAATTGGACTTAAGCGATCTCCTCGCGTCTAATAACTATTGGGGGTTGAGAGTCACGGGAGATAGCATGATAGAAGATTTGATTACCGATGGAGACTTTGCCATTATGCGATCGCTTTCCCCTGATGAAACCTTAAAAGATGGGGAAATTGTTGCTGCTAGAGTTGATGGGGTTGGCACTACTTTAAAGCGGTTTTATCAAGCAGGAGAGACGGTGTTGTTAAAGCCTTCTAATTTAAACTATCAACCCATCGAAGTTCAGACAAATCAAGTTGAAGTTCAAGGCGTATTAGTAGGGGTTTGGCGAGGCTATTAATTAATACTCAATTATCTTTTGAGATCTGGTATAAAGTAGAGGCAATCGTTAAATTGTCTCTACTCAAAATAGCCTGATTAAGTTAGGAAATCTTGATTTTTGTTAAATCGTTTGTTGGCTAACAAAATTTCTTGAAAAATTAAGAAAAATTTTAGGGTTATTGATTAAATTTGTCCAGCTTGTTTTTTATAATTGAGACAATAGAATTAACTCGCCACAGGAAGTATTAAATGAGTAATACCAATCATCCTGAATTGCCCCTTTGGGTACAAGAGCGTAACACGGTTCTTGGAAATGATGAAGGAGTAGAATGGCGTAATGGCGAAAAGCCTGACTATTCTCATACTGATCAATTTTTGCACAAAGAAAGTCAATATAATCATCCTGCTAATTCATTAGAGGCACTCGTACAGAATTTAGTCAGAACATTTGAGATGGAAGCGTCTCATAAACTGAACCCCCAACAGTGGTTATCCATTGTTGCTGATAAGTTTCAAATGAGTAGTAATGGGGGGCCAATTTACAGCGCGCAAGACGTTGTTGAACAAGGAACTTATAATTTATTTATTGACAAAACTAAAGATTATGATCCAGAAAAAGAAGATTTTCAATCTTCCTTTGATTTGTTTCATAAAGCCTTTCCTAATGGGTTTCTTTGGGAATTAGTAGAAGTTTTATCTGGCCCCCCAAATGTGACTTTTAAATGGCGACATTGGGGAACATTTAATGGCCCTTATAAAGATCATCAAC
>JBCDDV010000370.1:0-4093 GCA_039180145.1 Cyanobacteria bacterium P01_G01_bin.49
ATAAAATTAAACAAAAATGACTGATCAAAACTTAAATGAGTTGCACCAAAAAGTTCAAAATTTAGCCCTAGAATATCAGAAAAAAGAGGATTTTACTGGTTGGTTTGAAGTTATTTACACAGAAGCTTCTGGAAATAACGAACAGGTTCCCTGGGCAAAAATGAATCCTCATCCTGCTTTAGAAAAATGGTTAGAAACAGTAGATGTTACTAATAAACACGCCTTAGTTATTGGCTGTGGATTAGGAGATGATAGTGAAAAATTGTCTCAGCAAAAAGCAATAACTACCGCATTTGACATTGCACCTTCGGCTATTGAGTGGTGTAAAAAACGGTTTCCTGACTCTTCTGTTAACTACTTAGTCGCAGACTTATTAGATTTAGACGCGGCCTGGAATAATTCTTTTGATCTTATTTTTGAATCAAAAACAATTCAAGCGTTGCCTATAACGATCAGAGAACAAGTCATAGCAGGGATCGCCACTTTAATAAAACCAGGCGGTACATTATTAATTATGACTCGTCTTCGTGAAACAGAAAGCCATCCAGATGGCCCACCATGGGCAGTTTCTGAAGAAGAATTATCCCAATTTAAGCAGTTTGGTTACCAAGAAATTACCAGAACTCCTTATGTTGATAATAACAATCCATCCATTAAACAAGCTCTAATTGAGTATCAAAGAATCCATTAATTACCTAATCGTTTTTCGGCAATCCCTACCACCATTTCTCAGTCAATCATGATACATTAAAACTAATAATAATTATTGAAAATTACCAATGATTACAATTCGTTCTGCACAAGAAAGAGGAATGGCTAACTTTGGCTGGTTAGACAGTCGTCATAGTTTCTCATTTGGACAATATTATGACCCAAATCATATGGGGTTTGGCAGTCTACGAGTGATCAACGAAGATAAAGTTAACCCAGGAATGGGATTTCACACTCATCCCCATCATAATATGGAAATTATCACCTATATTATCGAGGGAAGTTTAGAACATAAAGATAGTATGGGGAATGGTTCTATTATTCGTCCTGGAGACGTGCAGCGAATATCAGCAGGCACAGGCATTAAACACAGTGAATTTAACCCATCAAAAACTGATCCAGTTCATTTTCTGCAAATTTGGATAATTCCTGACACTTTAGAGTTAACCCCTAGTTATGAACAAAAGCATTTTTTGCCGACAGAAAAACAAGGAAAATTCTGTTTAATTGGGTCTAAAAATGGTAGAGAAGAATCAGTCACTATTCATCAAAATCTAGACCTCTACACGACTCAATTACAATTAGGAGAAAATTTATCCTATCAGTTAGCAGACAAAAGAAAACTGTGGGTTCAAATAGTCAAAGGGTCAATAAAATTAGGCGATCGCCAACTCTATGGGGGAGACGGGGCTAGTATTTCCCAAAAAACTAAGATTAACTTTGACGGGTTATCCGATGTGGTAGAAGTCCTGTTGTTTGATATGGCTGACTAGAATGTGTCTAGGTGCCAACAATAGATCAAAAAAACTTTGGTAGAATGCCATAGGTAACATCAACCCTAAGTAATTGACTGATCTGCCGAACTCACTAGCCATATGAAAAAAATTCCTGTGGGCCCATTTATCAACCGCTTTGGAATCTGGGGTTTTCCCTTAGTTTCCGCCATTGCAGTTCCCATCGCCTTAACTCAATGGCTACCCCTGAACTCTTCAGCAGATAAGACACCCAAAACCTCCCCACTACCTCATCTAAGTGAACGGCAACCCCCTACCGTTTCTCAACCATCTCCTGATGAGACGACTCCAAAGTTGCAAAAACCCCAGCCCAAACTACGTCCTTCTGAACCTCAAACAACCCCCGAACCTAAAACCGCCTCAAAACCTGTTTTAAACTCTACCTCTCAAAAGTCTCAAGCTGTTGCCCCTCCCCCTTCTCCCAAGTCTGTAGAGGCAGCCCCCGTTGACTATCAACCGCCACCGTTAGAAATTCGAGTCGCCATCTTGCGAGATGCCCCAGCAACGACTATTGGCGTGTCTGGACAGGCTACGGTAACAGATCGCCACGAAAATCCTGTCAAAACCCTTTCAGGCGGTCAAGGATGGTCAGTTACCCCCGATGGTTCATCTTTATCCCTTGGAGGAGAAACTATTCCTGGAGTCGTTTGGGTCAAACCCACCTCAGACAGTCCAATCTATGTCGGCGATCGCTGGTATCGGGGAAAAATTGTGCTAGTCTCTCAGGGAAATAGCCTGTTAGTGATTAACTATGTCGATCTAGAACATTATTTGTATAGTGTTGTGGGTAGTGAAATGCACGCCAACGCCCCTACAGAAGCTTTGAGGGCCCAGGCGATCGCTGCCCGTTCCTATGCTTTAGTTCATATCATTCGCCCCGCTAGTGATTGGTATGATTTGGGCAATACCCAACGCTGGCAGGTATATAAAGGGTTAAACAGCGAATACAATACGGGTCATCAGGCGGTACAAACAACTTCAGGACAAATTTTAAGTCATCAAGGAGGCGTGGTAGAGTCTCTTTATGCGGCGACAGATGAAATTGTTTCTCAAGCCCACAAAGGACGAGGAATGAGTCAAACAGGGGCTTATGAGTTAGCTAAACAAGGATATGATTATCAAGAAATTCTAGGGCATTATTATCCAGGGGTTGGTTTAGCGAGATTGGCATTACAAAATTAGTGATTAATTGATGAAAACTTTATTGATCGCAGGGACAGACACAGAAGTTGGGAAAACAGTCGTCACCACAGGATTGGCTGCCTATTGGCATACTTATTATGGTCAAAAATCTTTAGCAATTCTCAAGTTGCTACAAACAGGCATTGGAGATCATGAACATTATCAACAACGGTTTGCTAATACTGATATTGAAATTGTTACCCCGGTGTGTTTTCAGACTCCGGTTGCCCCTCCCATAGCTGCTGAACGAGAAGATAGAGTGATCCCTTTAGATCAGATTTGGCAAGCTTTAAATTCTCTACAACGAACAAAAGATTTTGTGTTCGTTGAAGGGATCGGCGGGTTAGGATCTCCGGTAACTTGGGAGTTGACAGTAGCAGATATTGCTGGAGAATGGCGGTTGCCGACGGTTTTAGTCGTTCCGGTCAAATTAGGGGCGATCGCCCAAGCGGTGGCAAATGTAGCGTTAGCGAGACAAAAAAAGGTTAATTTAAAAGGGATTATTCTGAGTTGTCCTCATGCCATTACTGATCCAGAAATTGCTGATTTTGCGCCCATTCATTTAATTCAATCTTTAACACAAACCCCCATTTTAGGAATTGTCCCGCATTTAAAAAATACTCAAGAACTTGATAAATTAGCTCAAGTTGCTGCTAACTTTGATCTAGAAATGTTATTTTAAAAATATTCCTTTGCTACTCCAATCGATTTTATTTTTTTATCAATTCCTCCAATGCAGCTACTAGAAAACTAGCCGCAGGATGATTTAACAAAGATTCTAATGCAGAAATACTTCCTGCTTGCAACACACTGACAATTTTTTGAGTCAATGTAGAATCATTTTCAATACATTGAATAGCTTCTGTGGCTATTTTCATTTTACCCGTAGTGGTTTTGCTAGAATAGGTTTGCTCTAATTGCTCAAGTAGTTTCTGAATTTCCTCTGCTGCTTCAACAAGATTTTTGGATTCAATATAATTTTCAATATACTGACTATTATCTCTTGTTTCTACATATCTGCCACCATTGGTATCAATTTTACGATATTCTCCACCGTCAGTGTATATATTTTCTTTTGGTTGACTGTTATCAACAGACATATTACCTCCTGATTGAACCTCATATTTATCGCCAATAATTACCTTGATTTTAGTGTCTTGTTCATCACCTATATCAATTTGTAAGCGAGTTAGATATGATTCTATATATCCAACAAAAGGATGTACAACAGAAGAGTTAAAACGATTACATTTATCTTGAAATTTTTGTCCGTCATATAGCATTGATAATGTCACATATCCAAAATCATCATCTTTTTCTCGTTCCCAACCTGATTTTAACAATAAATAAATAAAACTAATTTCATTTTCTTCAGTATCATCAGGAATAGGATATCCTGATTTTCC
>JBCDDV010000371.1:0-4075 GCA_039180145.1 Cyanobacteria bacterium P01_G01_bin.49
ATAACCCTAAAAATCCGAAACTAGCTGATGTAATAAATAAGGTAGTATATCCGAAAGATTCTTGTAAAAATCCTCCTAATGCTGGGCCAATTCCCATACCAATAGGAGTCACTAAACTCATATAACCGATCAGTTCCCCTCGCTGTTTAGGTGGTGATAAATCCACAACCAAAGCACTATAACCTGTTGTAAAGGCAGCAACACTAACGCCATGAACTGCGCGGACAGCCATCAAAGGAAACACCGATGGAAGAGCAAGATAGCCTAAAGGAGCAATACCTGCTACTAAGGTACCAATGCGAAGAATTAGTTTTCTGCTACGAGTATCTGCTAAATAGCCTAAACCTGTGCGAGAGACTAATAATCCAATGGCAAAACTTCCCATGACCAAGCCAACTTGAGCTTTAGTTCCACCAAGATCTGCTATATAAATTGGTAAGATTGGTAAAAGGGTTGTTAAACTGATCCAAAATAATAATCCAGTTCCTAGTAACAAAAATAAACTGTGGCGTTGCGCTGACTTGAGGTTGGCAAAAGTTGTTAAAATACTCACAAGCAATAGATCGGTTTTTAACGATTTGTTATCGTATCAATTTAACCATGATAACAAACTTCTAAAAATAGGTTATTGAGAGAAGCAAAGGAAAACCATTAGCTAGTTTCTTTAGATAATATTTTTTTGCTTAAGGATCTGTTAAAGTATAGTCTAATAACTAATTTTCTTATGTTGTCTTATCATGTCTCAAGACCAATCCTTACCAGTTATTAGTGTCGAAGAACTCGCTACCCGTTTAGCCGAGCAAAATAATAATTTACAGTTAATTGATGTTAGAGAACCGTCAGAAGTGGCGATCGCCTTTATTGATGGGTTTGAGGTACTTCCTCTCAGTGAATTTGCTCAGTGGTCTGAGCAAATTGAGACTCGTTTTGACCCTCAGATAGAAACATTTGTGCTTTGTCATCATGGTATGAGATCAGCACAAATGTGTCTTTGGTTACTCAATAATGGCTTTACTAATGTTAAGAATATAAGCGGGGGAATTGCAGCTTATGCTGCACGGATTGATTCAGGTATTCCTCAATATTGATCACAAAAATTTCAGCCATGCACTGAGATTAGTCTTGTCTTCTAGGTATTTTTGTCAGTTCTATTGATGATAATAACAATTTTTAATTAATCAAGATACGAGATAGCTTATTATAAAATATAGCCATTAAATCCCATTATGATTGTTCCCAAACTTTTAAATAAACGCTATCAAAATATTCTACGAGCAACGGTTCAACATTATATTGCAACAGCAGAACCGGTAGGGTCAAAAACTTTAGTCAAAGAATATAATTTGAGTGTGAGTTCTGCCACAATTCGTAACACACTGGGGCGATTAGAAGAAGCTGGTTTATTGTATCAGCCTCACACCTCTGCTGGACGAATTCCTTCAGATTGTGGCTATCGACTTTATGTTGATGACTTAATGACTCCTGATGAACAAATTGCTCAAAAAATCGAACGTCAATTAACCAGAAAATTAAAAGGAGAAATTTATACTTTTGAAACAGCTTTACAAAGAGCAATCCAAATTTTAGCCAATTTAAGTGGTCATATTGCTTTAATTACGCTGCCTCAAACGTCTCCTAATCAGTTGTGTCATCTTCAGTTGATACAAGTATCATCGAGACAAGTAATGTTAATCGTGGTCACGGATAGTTATCAAACTCAATCAATTCTAATTGATATTCCGCCTTCATTAGTGAAGTATGATCAAGAAAATAACGACTGGTTAACAGAAGAATTGCAAATTATTTCTAATTTTTTAAATAGTCAATTGAAAGGTAAGCCTCTATTAGAATTTACTCATTTAGATTGGCAAAAAATTGGTCGCGAATTTTTAGAATATACCGATTTTCTGAAAACTCTACTAAAAAAACTCAAAAACTATTTAAGTTCTTCTTTGTCTACTCCTATTATGATTCATGGAGTGTCAGAAGTTTTAAGGCAACCGGAATTTTCTCAATTGCAACCTGTCCAAATGTTGATTCATCTACTAGAAGAAGAAAAAGATAAACTTCTCCCTTTAATTTTTGATCTGCCAGAAACTGATACTTTAAAAAAACAGCGAGTTACCATTAGAATAGGGTCAGAAAATCCGATAGAATCAATGCACCCCTGCACCTTAATTTCGGCTATTTATCGTCAAGGGGATACACCTGTGGGAAGTGTAGGAATTATTGGCCCGACTCGAATGTTATACGAAAATACGATTCCCTTAGTTGAATCGACCGCAGACTATTTATCAGAAGCATTAAGTTAGCTACCTGACATTTTATAACCAAGTAGAAACTGAACGCAAAGACGACGGAATAGGAGTATCTTGGTCGAACTCTAATATTGTTTCGGAATCTCCTAAATATCCTGATTGTGCAAAGGATAACAGCATCCGACATAAAGCTATCCAAACCACTTGGTCAAACTCCCAATTACGTCCTTTTCTAGAATAACAACTAATTGATTTTAATGCCCAAAAATAACTATTTCTAACCATAGAACCTCCTTTTTTATAGGTAGGTAAATCTTCGTTATTAATCAATAAAATATCATCTTGTAAATAAACTCTCATGACTCAATAAAACAACAAATTTTTACCTTTTTTTATTGAACCACAAAAGTAGGGTAAGTCATACTCACCCTACAACTGCCAAATTTAATGATCATTTTTACGAGGATGTTTTCGATCATCAGAATGTCGATGATATGACGAACGAGAATTCTTTTTTGGCGTTTTATCAAACTTTTCTGAATTGCGTCGAACTGAACCTCTACCAGGATGATTAATAATTGTCTGATTAATAGTTTGGTAAACTTGGTTATTTTCTCCGCTGACTGTTGCTTCTAAGTTCCCTATTTGGCTAGTAGTTGTTTGAGCAAAAGATGGTAAATTCAATATTCCGGATAACGTGACACTAAGCAATCCAATTTGGCTAATTTGTTTAAGCATAAAACTCATCTAACTCCAATGGTAAGTTGTTGATTCAGTGATCCAGTTCCACTAGTTTGCTGACTAACTTGAGTCGTATTACTATTTAATTCAATGATCACTGAACTGTGAGAAGGATAATAGCTTCCTGTCACCATCAATTGATGTTCTCCTCGACTCAAATAATTTGATAAATTAACTTGAGTTTCTGAACCATTGATTCTTTGAATCATCCGTCCATTGAGCTTAATTTGCCCTTGAAGATTAGCCCCATTTAAAGCATTAATACTTAACCAAAGCGGTTGATTTAATTCACTAGACTCTAAGTCAATTGAAGTGCTTTGAACTGAAATTTGATTTTGCGCGATCGCATCCATCTCTTGAGGTAAACCAGATACCATCGTTGACAAAACAACTGTCGAAAAAGCTGCCAAAGCTAGGGATTTAAAAGACATTTCCTCACCTCACCTAAAACACCGTTTATTTATAAGGAAACCTATCTACAGGGTTATTAATATCTGATTGAACATTAGAGCGAATTTGAACAGTTGAACTATTAATACCTGTCGGATTTCCTCGATTACTCCTTTGAATTTGACGCACCCTGCGATGTTGTTCAGCAGAATCAGGCCCAATATGTCCTTGAACACCTGTTGTAACACTAGAATTTCCGCTACATCCTGGTTTGCTTTTCATAGTCACATCATTCGTTCGTTGACTAGGCTTTTTAGACCCACTAATGCTGTACTGGACAGAAACATCTCCTTGAACACATTGAGCATTAACTGATGCTATAAACCAAGAATCAAGAACGATAAAAAACAGAAAAAAATATCTCAAATATCCGGCGGCTTTCATAAAAAAATGCTCCTCTGAACTGGTTAGAGTCTAGATGAACCAAACGCTCACTTTGAGCGGCGTTTGATTCATTAAATTATCACAAATTACTTAATTTAGTAACAGCGATATTGAGAGGTAGAACTATGGCTACTCGTATGTCCAGATCGATTAACTTGTCGATTATATTGATGAACAACACGATTGCCATAACACCCTCTAGGGGTAGATCGATATGAGGAATTAGAACGGGGATAATTTCG
>JBCDDV010000372.1:0-4056 GCA_039180145.1 Cyanobacteria bacterium P01_G01_bin.49
GAGGGTCCTTATAACAGTGCCGATTTGCACGTCTAGTCCCAGAGTCTGTCAGCCCGGCGAGACGTCTGTGAAGCTCGATCCAGCAACGCCCAAATATATTATACTCATTAGTGCCTATCTGCAAAGCTCTACATTTGTAGTTAGCAACTAGGGGACTTGAGCTTGTCTTTTTTAGATCTAAATCATCACAATAAAAATGTCGATAAATTCAACAAAAAGAAATTTAAAAACCTTTGCGATTATCTGGTTCGGGCAAACGATTTCAATGCTTGGCTCTAGTATGTCTCGTTTTGCTTTGGGAATCTGGGTTTGGCAACTTACAGGTCGTGCGACAGATTTGGCTTTATTTGGTTTTTTTTCCCAACTACCGCAAATTTTTACGTTTCTGATCTCTGGAACAATAGTTGATCGTTGGAATCGAAAATTCCTCATGATCGCCGGAGATCTGATAGCTGGTCTGTTTACAATTATTATTTTGATACTGTATTCAACTGAGCAGTTGCAAATATGGCATTTATATCTAGCTCGAGCAATTACCGGAATTTTTGAGCAATGTCAAAATTTAGCGTTCTCTACTTCTATTTCTATTTTAGTCTCCAAACAACACTACAGTCGTGCTAGCAGTATGGGATTTTTAGCGAAGTATGGGTCAAATATTATTGCACCGGCCCTGGCTAGCGTTCTTTATGTAACGATAGAGTTGGATGGAATCATGCTCATCGATATTATTACTTTTATGGTTGCCATTACTATGATTTTATGGATTCGTATTCCTCAACCAAAACAAAGAGTATTAAACGCTGAAAAACCCCTAAGTATTGGTAAAGATCTAAGCTTCGGCTGGAACTATTTAACTAAACATGCTAGTTTATTGTACCTGTTAGTTTTGATATCCTTATTTTGGTTATTTCACGACCTTGGTAATTCGCTTTATCCGGCAATGATTTTAGCACGGAGCAATAACGATCCTAGAGTTTTAGGTAGCTTGGCTTCAGCAGCTGGAGTTGGAGGTGTTACGGGAGCTTTATTAATGAGTAAATGGAGTGGTTTTAAACGTCGAATTAACGGAGTTCAGTTGGGAGTCATTGGAGCTGGGTTAAGTAAAACGATTTTTGGTTTGGGGACAACACCTTTAGTTTGGATTCCAATGCAGTTTTGTTCTTCTTTCAATTTTCCAGTATTTGGTAGTTCTCTCGATGCTATTTGGCTAAGTAAAGTCAGTTCTGAAAGACAAGGACGAGTTTTTGCTACTCGTTCGATGATTGTCACGATAATTTCATCACTAAGCTATTTAATTTCTGGGCCTTTAGCTGATCGTCTTTTTGAACCTGCTATGAGGTCAGGACAATGGCTAGCATCTATATTTGGTTGGTTATTGGGTACGGAAAAAGGTTCGGGGATCGCCCTGCTATACGTTATTTGTTCTTTGGCTATGTTATTGATTGGCTTAGGTGGATATGCACTTCCGAGGCTTCGCAATCTCGAATTACTTATTCCTGATGACGATCACTAATCAAGCTTGTTTAAAACAGTTTGTAACTATCGAAAAAACCAATGAAAAAAAGTAGTCAAAATATGCTTAATAATTGTCAATTGTGTGCTGTTATTTCTAAATCGAACGGGGAAGATCCTATTGGTTCGGCAGATACTCATGAACACTGGTTGGCTATGGAGATGGAATTCCCTTGGAGTCAAGAGCGTTTACAAGAAAATCCTTTCATTGTTCAAGCACTTGCTTTAATTCATCAGAAAAATGAATCTGGAGTCAAGATTAGCGGTCACTTAATGGCTACTGACCGAGAATACTCTCAACCAGGTTGTACTCGCTTTCTATATTACTATCGTCCTGCTAATTTATTTGCTACCTTTGAAAAACAGGAATTTATCGTTCCTAATGAAGAAGCTCAATTTTTTGCGATCGCCTTACTAGAAACCCTAGCCACATCACTTCAATTAACGGATTGGGAAAAATATCGACAACAAACCAGTCAAATTCGCGAGTTAATGGTTTGTACCGATGGCGGTGTCGATCTTGCTTGCGGTAAATTTGGTTCTTCTATTTACCAACAGTTACGCTCCCAATACGCTAACGAACAGTTGCGAGTTTGGCGTGTCAATCATTTTGGGGGACATCAATTTGCCCCAACATTACTTGACTGGCCTTCAGGACAGTACTGGGGTCATTTATCATCAAAAGTTCTAGGCATTTTAATCAAGCGCGATGATGTCGTTAGAAAATTACGACCTTTCTATCGAGGTTGGAGTGGGATGACTAAATTCGAGCAAATTGCCGAACGAGAAATCTGGATGAAGGAAGGATGGCAATGGCTAGATTACCAAAAAACTGGTCGAATATTTGAAATAGATGAAGTCAATGAAAATTGGGCTGAATTACGTATTGATTTTAGCGATCACAAAAAAAATATTCAAGGAGTTTACGAAGCTAGAATAGAGGCAGATGGCTTTGTAATGACGGCTTTCAACTCACAGAAAGAACCCTTATTGAAACAAGTCAAACAGTATCGTGTGAGTAAATTGGTAAAAGTCCCTTCTCACCAAGAAAACTGATCTTCTACTCAAAGAGCGACTTTGTTCCTCGCTTTGCTGCGGTAAGTCCAGTGCGGCCTTGGCGGTTCCCGTCGAGGAGCAACTGGCGCACCCAAAGGGCGCGTTTGCACAGACAGTGCTGTTTTTCTCGGCTTACCCCTCTATCGAGTCCGGATGTATTGCCTGCGGTAAAATGTCCCCGTTCTTTGCCTTCTCCATAGTAGTATACTACTTGTGCAAATTGTGCAAATTTTGCACAGAGACAAATTCCACAAAACAAGTCGGGAACTGTTTGTCTTTTGATGACAGTAAAAAATTTTCCAACAAAATAGTTGACTAATATTGTCAATATCTGTTAGAGTTTATCTCAGAATAAAAATCATAGCACTAACATAAATATGCCAGGATGTTTCTAAATCATGAAACCCAGACCTAGCTTAGTGTTTCCTGTTCCCTAGCGCGTAGCATTATCTATCAACTTTTTTTACTCAAATTTCAACTTTCCAGTTGGAATTTAATCTCTCAAGGGAGTTAAAGTAACTCTCCAAGAAGAGTTTAGCATCCTTATTCATAGCTTTTAGTTACATCTAGTTAAGTCAATAGGATTCAGTAACAGTCGAAGAAGTTTCAGCTAGTAGTTCCGAGTTCGGAAAACAGTAGAAAAATCACTTTAGAGTTTAGGAATTGTGCTGTGAAAAATTATTCGACGATAGTAGAGCTTCTACGATATAGAGCTTCGTCGCAGTCTCAAAAAACAGCTTTTGTGTTTTTAGAAGATGGAGAAACGGAGACAGAAACTCTAACTTATTTAGAGTTAGATCGAAAAGCCAGAGCGATCGCCGCTAAATTGCAAGCCTTAGACTTAAAAGGTGAAAGAGCATTATTACTCTACCCTTCAGGACTCGATTATTTAGCCGCTTTTTTCGGATGTCTTTACGCCGGAGTCATTGCCGTTCCTGCTTATCCACCAGAAAACAAGCGAAAGACTCCCAGAATAAAAGCAATTACAGGCGATTCAGAAGCGAAAATCGTCTTAACGACTAATACTTTATCATTAAAAATGAAGTCTTGGTTTTCTAAGACAGAAAATCAAAATAATTTACAGTGGCTAACGACAGATAATCTCAATAACGGGATCGAAGACAGTTGGCAAGAGTTCAATGTAGACGAAGAGACAATTGCTTTTCTGCAATATACATCAGGTTCGACGGGAACACCAAAAGGCGTGATGGTCAGTCATGGTAATGTGCTGCACAACGCAGCAGTGACCTATCGTTGGATGAAACATTCCCCAGAAAGTAAGTTTGTCTCTTGGCTGCCTATTTATCACGACATGGGATTAATTGGGGGTATCCTACAACCGCTTTATGGTGGCTTTCCCTGTATCTTGATGCCGTCTACCGCTTTTTTGCAGCGTCCTTATCGTTGGCTACAGTCCATTTCCCGTTATGGCGGAACCACTAGCGGCGCACCGAATTTTGCCTATGAACTCTGTTGTGAAAAAATTAC
>JBCDDV010000373.1:0-4055 GCA_039180145.1 Cyanobacteria bacterium P01_G01_bin.49
AACAGACTCACAATAAAATACTCCACTTGTTGGAGAGTTTAATTGCATGGTAACGAAACCGGGTTAACAATTCTGTTTTGCATTTTAGAGGGAAGCTATGACCACTCAGTCAGACCGCGTGGTTCTTATTGCGGTTGCCGGAGACTCCGGTTGCGGTAAATCAACTTTTTTACGTCGTTTAACCGACCTATTTGGCGAAGAATTTATGACAGTTATCTGTTTAGATGACTATCATAGTTTAGACCGTAAAGGTAGAAAAGAAGCCAAGGTAACTGCTTTGAACCCCAAGGCTAATAATTTTGATCTGATGTATGAGCAAATTAAAGCACTCAAATCAGGTCAGGCTATTGATAAACCAATTTATAATCACGAAACAGGGGAACTTGACCCCCCCGAACGAGTTGAACCTAATAAGGTTGTCGTTATTGAAGGGTTACATCCTTTATTTGATAAACGGGTTCGTTCTCTAGTTGACTTCGGTGTTTACCTTGATATTAGTGATGAAGTCAAAATCAACTGGAAAATTCAGCGAGATATGGCTGAGAGAGGTCACACTTATGAAGATGTGTTAGCCTCTATTAATTCAAGAAAGCCCGATTTTACTGCCTACATTGAGCCTCAAAAGCAATATGCTGATGTGGTTATTCAAGTATTACCCACTCAACTACTTGAAGATCACGAAAGCAAGTTATTACGGGTTCGCCTAGTTCAAAAAGAGGGTATTGCCAACTTTGAACCTGCTTACTTATTCGATGAAGGTTCAACCATTGATTGGCGGCCTTGTGGTCGTAAATTAACCTGTACCTATCCTGGCATTAAAATGTACTATGGCCCTGATAGCTTTATGGGTAATGAAGTCTCTATATTAGAGGTAGATGGTCAGTTTGGTAATCTCGAAGAGATGATTTATATCGAAAGCCATTTAAGCAAGACAGGAACTAAGTATTATGGTGAAATGACCGATTTATTACTTCAACACAAAGATTATCCAGGATCTGACAACGGAACAGGTTTATTCCAAGTGTTGGTGGGTCTCAAAATGAGAGAAACTTATCAAAAATTAATGGCAACTGAAAAGGTTCCTGCTGAAGTTTAGTTCTACCCGTTAACTTAGTTCGAGATCGTGGGAGAAACCAGCTTTCTTTCACGATTTTAATAACAGAAAATACTAATAATAAATTAGACTGAAACAAAGTCAGGGGTTTCAATGATGCGCCTTTGGATAAGTATTGTTTGCTTATTATTTGTCCTCGTTCAATTCTATCAATGGGCGAAAGGATTTATGTTGCCTTTACCCATTTATGTATTAGCTGGGGCATTTTTAGCGATCGCTTCTAATTATGAAAAAGGGATGAGTTCTCTGATCAAATCTTCCCCCCAAAATCAATCTACCCCTTCTTCCCATCATCCAAAGGAACGTGAGTTCGACAAAAATAATTTATAGACCTTTATAGACCACTCGACCTTTTTCAGAAGTCTCAAATCCTGATTCTCTCGTTGAAAAAATCCTAACTCCGACCTCCGAACTCCTAACTCCGAACTCACGTTAAAGGAAGAGTAAACAATAAAAATCCGGCCTCAATTGAGAAACCGGAACATAAATTGATTAAAAATCAAACAGTTACAAGGAAAGACCCAATTTTAGTCCCAAAATACCATGAGCAATTAAGACAATTGCCACAACGCCACCTAAATACGCATGAAATGCGCGATAAGCTTCTTTTTTCTCCCCACCAAAACCGATTAAAGGTGTAACTGCACTAATAGCCATTAATCCCAAAATAGCCGATCCTGTCCAAAAATGAGGACTATTAAGAACAGGTTGTTTTTGCATTACCAAAGATAGCACTCCACCAGTGTATCCCAAAGTAATAAAGAGAAATACCCAAGGAGCTAATTGACGGTGAGAGGCGCGACTTTCTGTAACGACTTCAGGATCACTCACCAACCGACTACGCCATCCCATGTAAGCAGTAAAACTCCCCATCACCAATACAACAACCCCCATCATTACCGGGTGTCCCCAATGAACAATGGGTGCTGGTACCCCTAAACTACGAAACCAGGCGGCTAATGGTTCTAGTAGATCTGCCAGTTTTTCTCCCATAGCTTAAATGCCCTATCACAATTTTTAACAGCAATTATGATAATTGTATTAAAAAATTGGCCCCGAAAACCGTTTTCAAAGAGAACTTTAGAAGCTAATCTGGGAAAGTGTATAGAAAATTTTAAGCGTTGCTATGACATTTACTCCTAATCCCATTAAATTCGGTACTGATGGCTGGCGAGGCGTAATTGCGGCTGATTTTACCTTTGAACGGGTCGCAATGCTTGCTCCTTTGGCAGCTAAAGTATTAGCAGAGAATTACCGTACTTCATCAGGCGATCTTCGTATTATTGTGGGATACGACCGCCGTTTTATGGCTGAAGAATTTGCTCAACTGGCAGCCCAAGCGATACAGCAAGCGGGATTTGATGTCATTTTATCCCAATCTTACGCACCAACACCTGCTTTTAGTTGGGCAGCAAAAACCCAAAACGCATTGGGGGCCATTGTTTTGACCGCGAGTCACAATCCGGCAAAGTATTTGGGGTTGAAGGTAAAAGGGGCTTTTGGGGGATCAGTTTCTCCTGAAATTACCCAACAAATCGAAGCATTATTACCTAACCCGCCTCAATTTTCTGCCCCGGCTGGCAATTTAAGCCAGTTTGACCCTTGGGAAAGCTATTGTGAAGGGTTACGTCAAAAAGTTGATATTAGTGCTATTCAAGGGGCAATTAAAGCAGGGAAATTGAGGGTTTTTGCCGATGTCATGCACGGGGCAGCAGCCACAGGGTTAGAACGGTTGTTAGGCTGTCCTATTGAAGAGATAAATAGCGATCGCGACCCTTTATTTGAAGGGGGTGCGCCAGAACCTTTACCCCGTTATTTAGCTAAGTTATTCAACGCCATAAAAACGGCTGCAAGTCAAGGAGACAATAGTATTAGAGTGGGGTTAGTTTTTGACGGGGATAGCGATCGCATTGCGGCGGTTGATGGACAAGGAAATTTCATGAGTTCCCAGATTTTAATTCCTATTTTAATCGACCATTTAGCTAAGCGAAAAGGATTCACAGGTGAAATTGTTAAAACGGTAAGTGGGTCTGATTTATTTCCCCGTTTAGCAAAACTTTATAACCTGCCTATTTATGAAACTCCCATTGGTTATAAATATATTGCAGATCGGATGTTAGTATCTGAAGTATTAGTCGGGGGTGAAGAGTCTGGTGGGGTTGGTTACGGAACCCATATTCCTGAACGAGATGCGTTATTATCAGCTTTATATGTGTTAGAAGCGGTGGTCGAAAGTGGAGAAGATTTAGGGCAATATTATCGCCGTTTACAAGAAAAGACCGACTTTTTTAATGCTTACGACCGCATCGATTTACCCTTAGCCAGTATGGAGGTTCGAGCCAAATTAGTTGAACGTTTGGAGGCAGAACCGTTAATGGAAATTGCCGGTCAAGCGGTAACAGATTGTGATCAAAAAGATGGGTATAAGTTTCGTTTAACCGATGGAACTTGGCTACTGATTCGCTTTAGCGGGACTGAACCTGTTTTAAGACTGTATTGCGAATCTTTGACTTTAAAACAGGTAAATCAAACCTTAAATTGGGCAAAAGATTGGGCTAATTCTGTTTAATATATAACAATAATTAATCTAATGTAAACTGTTTTTGTAGAGATATTGTATATGATATCTCTACTTTTCATAATAATGATAATGGAAATAAACGAAGAAAGATCACAACCTATTATTAAATTGGGTCAATTTATGAAATGGCAAAACTTGGTACAAAGTGGAGGAGAAGCAAAAATAAGAATTCAAGGGGGAGAAGTAATGGTTAATGGTGATATCGAAACGCGACGGGGACGAAAGTTAGTTACAGGAGATGTTGTTACATTTAATGGAAAAAGTTATGCAGTTAACTTAGAATCGGGTTAATGATTATGTTCTACAGTAACGTTAGTTTAGCGTGAAGTCAAACAACAATTTAATCTTAGAACAATTGAG
>JBCDDV010000374.1:0-4046 GCA_039180145.1 Cyanobacteria bacterium P01_G01_bin.49
ATTCGGAGAGTCTAGTGCAAAATTCCTTGGCATCATACCAAGAAACCTGTTCAACCGGATGATGAGGCCCGGAAAATTTGGCTGGATAAGCATTAAGAGACTGTTCAACTGAGGGAAAACCAGAAACGACTTTCCATTGTTGTTGAGTGATCGGATACTTACTGATCCAAAAGGGTTTGAGGGTAACTAAATGTTGAGGAATTTGGGAAGATAAACAACCCTCTTCTAGTTTGGGAGAACCCATGTAAAATGTTCCCCCAGGAATAGCCACCATCTCTAAAGCAATGTCATATTCTAGTTCTTCTTGAAAATGAAGGGTTTTTTGGTTATCGCGTTGGATAATTTCGCCTTGAGGGTTGACTCTGACAACCTCGAATTGGTAAGAGGATAGTTTAGTTGTCATAAATAGTAGAAGATGAAAAGGTCACTAAAAAGCTTTCTATCTATTGATTAGATTTCTGGTTATACGATTATTAATGATACATCAGGCACGGGCGATCGCAGGCCGTCTTCTGATTTTAATTGTACTTATCATGGGACATATATCCTGACAGTTTGTATCAATGAGAAACAACTTTTGACTTTTACTAATTTTTTGCAACCTTTACTGAATAGAGTGAGGAAAATTTGTCTAATTAATGATGCTAAACGGCTACATCATTAACCAAGTTACTAACTATATCAAAATCAGTATGAACTTAATCAATAATTATTGTTGAAGATTAACAAAGTTCAGGTTACCAATCAGAACTTCCTTAGCTATGATGGTGAAAAGCTTAAGATTCGCTGCAATCACTTTTTCTATTGAAATTGGGGAGAAAATTTCATGGCAACTAAAGTCGGAATTTTAGTGGTTCATGGCATTGGTGAACAAGGTAAATTTGAAACATTAGAAGAAATTGTCAGAGATCTTGCCACTGCATTGAATGCTGATAAAACTCTTAGAGTTCGCATCGTGGTGAATGAAAAGGGTACAGGGGCCTATGCTGCTTGTCAACAAACCTGGCAAGCTGATGATCGAGAAACTGCGATTATTGAAGTAAGGGATCAAGAAAATCAGGTCACACAGTTAGCATTTAGTGAAGTTTGGTGGGCTGATCTCGGTGAACCTGTTAGTCTACAAACTGAACTGACATTTTGGGCGTGGGGTCTATCTTTATGGTCAAGAAAACAATATAATTTCCCTACGAGCGATCATCACATGAAATCGCCCCATAATATCAATGGAGAAAAACCTAAAATTGGTTTCTTTGCTCGCTTCAGTTTCTTCTGGGTATCTTTAGTTATTTCGTTAGTTCTTCCTGTTCTTTCTTTCTTGAGTGTTATCTTGCGGAAAGTTTTAGGATTTGATTTGCGTCCTGATATTTTAGTTCAATACTTAGGTGATATAAAACTCTATCAACAGGGAAAACGACAAGGAAAAGGCCCATTAGTTGATTTGGGTAAACCCCCTAGAGCTTCAATTAGAAGACGAATGCTCACAGAGTTAGTTCAAATGAGCTTAAGAAACTATGATCGTTGGTATATTTTATCTCATAGTTTAGGAACTATTGTTGCTTTTAATGGTTTGATGGAACCTGAAGCAGATCTAGCTAATTATTTGAGTGAAAAATTGTGGAATAAATGGCAAAATTTTAGTCAGAAAAAGGCACAAACAGGATTAAGTTCTAAGGAGATAGAAACAATGTTTATTTCCCGTCCTGCTTGGTTAGCTTCTAATGATATTGTTGCCCGTTCTGACTTATTTAAAAACCTTTACGGAATGGTCACTTATGGATCTCCATTAAGTAAATTTGGAGTCGTTTGGCCGGGCATTGTTCCTATTAATACAGACACGACTGTTTTTAACTCAAAGTTTGAATGGTTGAATGTTTATGATCCTACCGATCCAGTTGCCGGAAAAACAGCTTTGTTTAACTTTGAAACTATTAGAGATAAAGATAAAAATGAAAACAGACAACAGCCTCGAGAAATTGCCTACAAAGCAGAAGGTATTCATTTACTAAGTCATGTTAAATATTTGAACTATAAAGCTAGTCGAAAAACGCCTTTAGTTAAGCAATTAGCCTACTGGTTATTAAGAGGAAGATCTTTTCAACCGGGTGCAAGATCTTTTGGATGGCCCACAGAATCGATGGTCAAAATTTATATTGCGATTCGTCGCTTCATTTGGTTAGTTGCTCTGGCTTTTATTGCCTATATTTTGAGTTTCTTGGTTCCTTTTGCTTTACCTGACTTTATCAAAGAAATTGCTTTGAAAATTCCTTTTTTAGATTTAGCAAATCCCCTAAGCTATATCATATTAGCGATTGTAATTGTGGCAGTTACGGGAATTATTATGCGAGGGTTAAAAATCACCTCAAATTAAAGTAAATTATTAAACATTGACGAGCGAGACTCGGCGAGGTTTCCTCGCCTAGAGCATTGAGCATTGAACATTGATAAATGCTTAATGATAAATGAAATGACTGCAGGGGGTATTATGTCTAAACGATTAGTATTGCTTGATCACGACGGGGCAATTGATGATATTTTAGCCACCATGCTACTAGTGACAATGCCCGAAATAGAACCATTAGGGATTATTGTTACCCCAGCCGACTGTTATATTAATGCAGCCTTGAATGTAACTCGAAAAGTCCTTGATTTGATGGGATTTTCTCAAATTCCTGTCGCAGAAAGCACTGTCAGAGGGATTAATCCGTTTCCGGCATTGTATCGCCGAGATTCCCTGATTATGGATAACTTTCCTCTCTTAAATCAATCAGCCATGCTGAAAACCCCCTTAGTTCCTGAAACTGGACAACAGTTTATGGTGAAGACATTACAAACTGCACCAAAACCCGTCACCTTAATGGTAACAGGGCCCTTAACCACTGTTGCTACTGCTTTGGATATGGCCCCTGAAATTGAAAGTAAAATTCAAGAAATTGTCTGGATGGGAGGCGCATTAAACGTTTCAGGAAACGTCGAAAAAGAATTTGCCCCCGAACATGATGGAACGGCAGAATGGAATGCTTACTGGGATGCGATCGCCGTTGAGAGAGTTTGGCAAACAAAAATTCCCCTCATTGTCTGCCCTCTAGATATTACGAATACTGTCCCTGTTACCTCTGACTTTATTCGTCAACTAGCATTACAACGTCATTATCCCCTCTCTGATTTAGCCGGACTTTGTTATGCTTTAGCCATTCCCCAAGAATACTACTGTTGGGATGTCTTAGCGACAGCGTATCTTGATTGTCAAGAGATTTTTTCCGTCAAAAAATGTCAAACGGCAGTAATCACCAATGGTTGCAGTCAAGGAAGAATTAAAGTTGCGAATGAAGGACGTGAGATTCTTGCCATGACAACGGTTGATAAAGCGGCTTTCTTTCGCTATTTATTGCAACAGTGGCAACGATAACCTTTGATAAGATAAACTTTAGACAAGAATGTCGTTGAATTATCTCAAAATTAAAGCCTAAATTAAGCGCTATTACTCACCTATGTATAATCCCTCTCTAAGTCAAGAACCTCGTTACGAACCCGCAGCAGTCATCCCGGTCAAGAAAGATTCTTCTATACTAAACTGGTTAGAAGCAACCAATCGTTTGATTCCCCGTGAACCTGAAGAAACAAAAGCCCCTGTACAAGAAGATGCGGAAATATCCGATTTAATTGAGGTTGATGACAGTTACAATGATGACGATGATGATGTTGCCATCGATGACGATGACGACTAATTAAGGCTAATTAAATATGTATCATCACTTAAAGAAGGGGAACATTTAAAATGATTCCCCTTTCATCTTCTTTAATTCAAGTTAATTTTTAGTGGTAGCGTAAGTTAGTTGTGGACGCAAAATTTTCTCCCTCAACCTCCTTTAAAAAACCATCAGGAAACAGCCTGCTAATCTTGTTGACTCTGCTTTTGTGCTTACTTACCCTCAGTTTTGCTCAATTCTTTGGTCAGTTGGAAAGTTTTAGCCGATTACTCCTGGTTCCTTTGGGGATTTCTGCTGGAATTAGTGGTCTTTTCGGTTATTTCGTTGTCCCTTTATTAA
>JBCDDV010000375.1:0-4039 GCA_039180145.1 Cyanobacteria bacterium P01_G01_bin.49
CTGTTGCTTACGTAGGAAAAAACTTAGAGCGTTTTGCTTTTTATGGCTTATATGATGCTCTGAATATGATTTCTTCCTTAAAGTATGAAGGGGAAGAAGGTTTAGGAAAAATGGTGATTGCAGAACAAAATCATCCCAATATCAAATATACCCTACAACTTAAAGAACCAATAAAAATAAAAGAATTTAGGAAAGTTAGAAAATTCTTACAACTGGCAAATGAAGATTCTCTCATTATTTCAGATGCAGCGTTAATTTATGGACTTGGTGAAATTAGAGGGAACTATAATCCTAGAGACGAATCCTTATTTATTATCAACTTTATCGGTCATTATAAATGGGAAGTTCTTCATGATAATCAATCAATGATGATTGTTGAATATGAACAACCATGCTTACCAAAAGAATCAATTGATCGAGATAAATTTTATTCAGACTTAAGAAGAATATTCACAGGAATAGAAGATACTCAGTTAAGTGATTTATGGGATATTACTATAGAAGCAACTAAACAAAAACATGAAAAAATGCTTGTCATTACAAATAAAGCGAAAGAAGAATCAGAACGATTAGGTAAACAATGTTTTCCTTTAACACCTTTAACATTAAATACAAGTATTATTCAACAAGTTACTTCTATTGATGGTTCAGTCTTAATGGATCGTAATGCCGTTTGTTATGCTGTTGGTGTTATTTTAGACGGTAATGCAACAGAGAAGGGAAAAGCTTCAAGAGGTGCAAGATATAATTCAGCCATTCGTTATTATGAACAACATGGTAAAAATAATTCAACTGTCCTTGTTATCATTTCAGAAGATGGCATGATTAATTTAATTCCTAATTTAAAGCCTCAAATTAAACATTCTGAAATTACCCAAGCAATTAATAAGTTACAATTGTTAAGTGAAAAAGATGACATCAGTAGAAAAGAGTTTTATAAGCTAGTAGATTTTTTTAGAGAAATGGAATTTTATCTATCATCAGAAGAATGTGACCAAATTAATGGAGTTATCAAAAAGATTCATGAGAAAACTAGAAATTCTGATGAAATATGGGTTATTTATCCAGACGTAAAACCTAATGATGATATGAATAAAACTTATTACTTAGATGAATAAATATCAAATTAAGGGAGTAAAATTCGTAATCAACTGTGAGATCTCGATGCAGAACCCATGAGTAACGTAAGAGATTTAGGCAGGAATTAGCGATCGCAATACTTACCTTCTATCTTCTTCAATCCTGCTACTACTTAGTCTCCAGTAACTTTTGAAAAACGATATCATTTCAACTTGTGGCCATATCTGGCCCTACGACCGAAAGATAAGGAGAAAGTAAGTATTTTTGAGCAACTTTTTGAACGATATCAGAAGTTAGATTCGTAATTTTTTCAGGAAACTCTTGGTCAAATTCAATTCCTAACCCTAGGGTTTCGTACCACCCGTATAATTGAGCAACTTCTGCATTCGTTTGCTTGCCTAATGCGTACTGTCCTAATAACTTATTTTTTGAGGTTTGTAGTTCTTCAGAAGTCAATTCTAGATGACATAATCGTTCTGTTTCTTGTTGTAATCCTTCAATCGCTATTTTCGTATTCTTAGGAGAAGTTCCCATATAAACCACGAATTGAGAGGGTTGTAAACGGGTGGAATAAAAGGCAGAAACATCATAAGCTAAGCCTCTTTTTTCTCGTAATTCTACAAATAAACGACTGGATAAACCATTGCCTAAATAGGTACTTAATAATTTAAGCACTGGATAATCTGGACTAGCAACATTAACCGTTAAATAACCCAGCATCACAATTGATTGTTGGGTCTGTTGATGAATGACTTTTTGGCAAGGAGAAACGGTTAAACTAGGGAGAGAATGCATCTCCAATCTCTGAGAAGGATTTTTCCAATCACCAAAGATTTTATCAATCATCATCACTCCATCTTCCAAGGTAATATGACCTGATAAACTAATAATTAAATTATCAGGACGAAAATGAGTTTGATAACACTGTTGTAAATCTTCTCGACTTAATTGACTGACGGTTTCTTCTGTCCCTAAGAGAGAAATTCCATAGGGATGATCCCCATAAGTAGCTTCTCTTAATTGACTAAAAGCAACATTAAAGGGTTGTTCTTGTTGAGAACGAATACTTTGACAAATTAACTGTTTTTCTAAGGCGATTTCTTGTTGAGGAAAGGTAGGCGATCGCAGAATTTCTCCTAGTAATGCCAACATTTCCAAAAAGTCGGCCGAGACAGTTTTCAAACTCATCATAAAATAATCAGCAGAGGTATCACCCCCCAAACTGGCCCCAACTGACTCGATCGCTTCAGCAATTTCCACAGAAGATAGTTTGGTTGTTCCTTTGGTCATAACTGTGGCTAACAAGTGAAAAATTCCCGCTTGATTTCTCTTTTCCCACAAGGTTCCTGCATTTTTGAAAAAAAATCGCCCAGAGATTAAATCTGCTGTCGGATTTTCTCGAACAATTAAAGTGATTCCATTATCTAATACCAAACGATGTAGCGTGTTTTGGTGATTTCTGTGATTAGACTGTTGCATATTTGATTAATCAGCTTTGATGAACTAGCAAGGTTGCATTATGGTGATAGCATAGCGTTCTGGGGACAAATATTGACAAGCGATTCGTTGTAACTCAGTCGCAGAATATTGCTCAACAATGGCAGGATAACTCAAGGAAAGTTCTGCACTTCCTAGGGTTTGATAATAACCATATAACCCAGCAAGCTGACTAGGGGTTTCGGTGGAAAAGATATAATCATGACATAGTAAACGCTTTGCCTTGCTTAATTCTATTCTTGTGACAGGTGCTTGCTGTAATTGGGCCAAATGAGCGGCGATCGCCACTTCAACCTGATTTAATGCTTTAGAGTCTAACCAGGCCCCAATGGTGAATAAACTCGAATCTCGTTGCAGAGAAAAACAACATTCAATCTCCCACACTAGCTGTTTTTCTTCTCGTAATTCTCGAACTAAACGAGACGTGCGACCAACCCCTAAGATTACAGAAAGTATGTCCAATCCTACACTATCTTCTAAATGATCAACCCCAGGCCCGATCCAACCCATCAATAACCTTCCCTGCGCTAACCTCGGAAGATACATTTGATTGCGTCGAATTTCTGTTAGCGGGGGTTCATGATTAATCTGTGTCGGAGGACATTCAGAAGGGACACAAAAGTTTTGAAAGGCAGTTTCTACTAAAGAGATGGCTGAATCTTCGGGAACATTTCCTACCACCACTACTGTCATGTTTTCCGGTTGATAATGGGTGTGATGAAAACAACGCATCTGATGGGGAGAGTATTGCAGCAATTGGCTTTCGTGTCCCAAAATAGGTCTTCCGTAAGGATGCTGTTGATACAAGGTTTCAGATAACGTCTGAAATCCTAACCAATCAGGATCATCATAGGATGATTTAATTTCTTCTAACACCACATCTCTTTCTCGGATAAACTCTTGATCCGGAATTTCTGCCTGTAAGAGAATTTCAGCAAGATAAGGCAACGTTTGGGGTAAATGATTGGCTGCTGTGGTTAAGAAAAAGTGAGCATAATCATAACTGGTAAAGGCATTAGTTACCCCGCCATTATGTTCAATAATTTGGTCAAAAATTCCTGGCAGAATGTTGCGACTTCCTTTAAAAATCATGTGTTCCAAGAAATGGGCCATGCCTCCCCATTCAAGGGGTTCTGCGATCGCTCCTGCATTTACCCAAACATCTACAACTGCCACTGGGGTAACAGGAAGATACTGATGAACGACTGTTAACCCATGGTCTAATTTAAGGATTTTACCGGGAAACTCCTGATTCTTGCAGCGATTTATCTCTTGTACCAATGCCTAAAGTTGTTAGGGTTTGTTTAACTTTAGGTTATCTTAGAAATCTTTGTCTGGCAAATTTTTTTATGTCTTCAAATCTTGACAATCAAAAATCAATAATTAATTTAACCTCAGTTCGGGTAAGGAATTAGGGAGTTCTGTTGATTGTTCATTGTTCATTGTTCATTGTCTTCCCCTA
>JBCDDV010000376.1:0-4034 GCA_039180145.1 Cyanobacteria bacterium P01_G01_bin.49
ATTTTTTGAATCCTGATAATGTAATGCCGTTTAAAAGGGTTGTTGACATCAACGAGACAAAGGAATTTCCTTGTTCAGAGATACAACGGCTCTATAATTGGAAACTGCAACATTGCTATGTTCTGGCGGAGTGTGGTGGGGACTTTACCCCGTTTAAAAAATTTTTATTATTCGTTCATGTTTTGTTTTGTCAAAATCAGATTATGGAGGTAAGTTTTACCTAATTCCTTTCTGCTGTTGAACAGCCTTTGGTCAATCAACTGAAAACCTTCAACTTGGGAGTCGTTACTGACTCCTAAATTTCATTTCTGAGAAATTTTTCAAGATGTCTTTAGGTTAAGATGTATAGGGATAATACAATTACCATAGTTAGTCAGCTTTCTTGCTTTTGTTAAAACATCTAATAGCCTATGGTGGCCATTTAAGGATGATTTATTGTCATTTTTAAACTTATTTCTTATAATGTTAGCACATAATGGGGATTTTGGCCGCAAATACGCCGTCTAAGTTCATTTATTTTAATTCCTGATGAATAATAAAAAGTTAATTAACATCTGCATTTTGGGCGGAGGGTTTAGCGGTTTATATACTGCCCTGTACCTGAGTAACTTGCCTGGGGTCAAATCGGGTCAATGGCGAATTACTCTAGTAGAACGTAATGACAGGTTTTTGTTTACCCCTTTGTTATACGAATTAATTACAGGAGAGTTACAACGGTGGGAAATTGCCCCATCCTATCAAAAGTTATTAGCAGGAAGGTTGATTGAGTTTTGCCAACGCACTGTTAAAAACATCGATTTTGATGCCCGTCAAGTTAAACTCGATAATGATCAGAGTCTGATTTATGATTATCTAGTATTGGGATTAGGCACCAAAAACCGTTGGGCAGATATTCCAGGCTTAAAAAACCACGCTTTAACCTTTCGGACGTTAGAAGATTTGGAACGGTTACAAACCAAAATACATGTTTTAGAAGTATCAGAAAGAAAATGCTTTCGGGTGGCTGTTATTGGTGGTGGCCCAAACGGAGTAGAATTATCTTGTAAGTTAGCTGATCGCTTGGGAAAACGGGCTGAAGTTTTATTAATTGAACGAGGAAATCAGATTTTAAAAGGCTTTTCTAAAGGGGTTCGTTCTGCCTCTTATCGGGCTTTGGGTTCTCGTCGGGTACAATTATATTTGACGACAGATGTTAAGGAAATCACCGAAAACTCGATTCATTTAACTCATATTGAACAGAAACTAACAGTTCCAGTTGATTTAGTCATTTGGGCCGCAGGAACACAGTCTCGGCAACTTATTCGATCACTAAATTGTCAACAAAGCATTGAAGGCAAACTGTTAACATATCCTAGCTTGCAATTAATAGATTATCCAGAGGTTTTTGCTTTAGGAGATATGGCGAAAATTAGTCATAAGCATCAGCAAATTCCCGCTACTGCCCAAACAGCATATCAACAAGCAAATTGTGCAGCCAAAAATATTGCTGCTGCGATTGAAGGAAAACCCCTAAAGTCTTTTTCTTATCTCCACTTAGGAGATATGTTAACTTTAGGAAGAAGAACAGCGATTGTCTCTAGTTTTTGTTTCAATATTCATGGACAATTAGGGGGAATGATTAGACGCTTAGCCTATATTTTTCGGTTGCCAACCATGCGCCATCGTCTTCAGGTATTGAGAAATTTCTTGCAGAAGATAGGTTTCAAAATTCGTCGCTTTTGCCGTTGGTTTTTGACTCGAAGATTGTTTCAAAAATCAACTAAAAATTATTCAAAATAAGATATTAGCTATCAACGACTTCCAAATATTTTTCTAACATTTGTGCTAATTTTTCTACAGAAATACGAGGAGAAAAGCGGGGAATAGTTTTCTCTCCTTGCGGTAACTGCTGACGCAAAACAGGAACTTCGTATTGATAGGCATTAAACCAATCTTCATAGGTGGTAATATCTCGTATTTCTAAATCAAAGTTTAAACCTTCAACTTTTTCTAGTTTCGCTTGCAGTCCTTCACATAAATGGCAGCCAGGTTTGCTATAAAGAATTAGTTTCATGAAATTTAATCAGTTCAAAGAATTTAAGCGTTACTCCCCAAAGCGATAACCTTTTCCATAAACAGTATGAATTAGGGGCCCTTCCTCTTCAATTTTACGCCGCAGTAGTCGAATTAAGGCAGCTAGGACGTTACTATTAGGGTGTTCTGTTTCTGTCCATAAATGTTGATGAATTTGGTCATGGGTCAGTAACTGACCAGGATGCTGCATAAAATAGTCAAGTAACCGTACTTCCTTATCAGAAAGATTCATGATTCTTCCTTGACGATAGGCAACTTGATTATCTTTATCCAGTTCTAGATCAGCAACCTTTAACTTACCTGCAGTTATGGGATCAAAAGATGGAGAACGACGCAGTAACGCCCGAACTCTCGCCATCAGTTCTCGTAACTCGAAGGGTTTAACGAGATAATCATCAGCCCCTGCATCTAGTCCAATAACCCGATCATCAAGAGTATCTTTAGCTGTGAGAAAAAGAACTGGTGTCATATTGCCTTGCGATCGCAACTCTTGACAGAGAGAAATACCGGGTTTTTGGGGTAACATCCAATCTAAAATTAGCAAGTCATAGGCATTTTGTCTCGCTAGTTCATAACCAACTTTTCCATTATTAGCCACATCTATATCATATCCTTCACAAGATAAAATACGATATAGCGGTTCAGTTAGTTCAGCTTCATCATCTACTAAAAGAATTTTCATCAATCATTAAACAAATTATCTCGCTGCGACTTTTATCAAGAATTTCTTTCATCCTTTTACTAATTCATCATAAGCACTATAAACCCCTTTCACATTATACCAATTCAGGAAAATTCGGGCAATTTCTAAAGCAAATTGAGGCTTTCCTTGGTCAATCAACCATTGTAAAATGGGAGACAAAGTCCGCTCATTTACCTTTCCGCCTAAAGATAAAATTCCCCACAAAATACGATGTAACCATGTCATTTGGATCATAAGACGAACTTCCCAAGTAGGATGTTTTTGATAAAATAAAACTCCCATCCGTCCTCGTTGAATCTCTTTGTCAATTAAGTTGGGAATTTGCTCTAAATTAAAAGGGGGATGCCAATGATAACCCACAGCTTCAGGGCATTTAATTAATCTTAATCTCAGTTGTTTTAATCTTATACCTAATTCTAAATCTTCCCATCCATATAGTTGAAATTGTGTATCAAATAACCCTACTTTTTCTAACCATTTACGGGCGATCGCTACATTTCCTGTCGCAAAATAAGCAGCCGAAAAGTCTGTTATTTTATAAGGTTCTGAAGTAGGATTATCAAAGTTACAAGTATTAATTACCCAACCATAAGTAAATAAGCGATCATGACCTAAGTTTTTTTCTCCTTTGACTAATGCGTCTGCATGAGACTGTAAGAACTTTTCTGTAACGACTAAATCGCTATCAATAAAAATTATAATCTCACCATTTGCCTTTTCTACCCCTAAATTTCTAGCTGCTGCGGGGCCAAGATGATTTTGAGAAAAGGAACAAACATGAGGAAATTCCTGGTGATTTTCAGCCAACCATTCTAAAGTCCCATCTGTAGAACCATCGTCTACTAAAACGACTTCATAATTACTAATTTTGTGATCAGTTAACTGTTGTTTCTCTAAGGATTTTAGACATTTTTCTAAAATAGGTTGACGATTATAGGTAGGAATAACAATACTGATAAACACAGTGTTTAAGAAGATTATGGACTAAGGGGATAGATAATAAGCTTAGCGCATTTTTTGTAAAAGTTGACGAATAGTTGTGGCATCTTGTGCCGTCGGCAGGATCGATAGATATAGTTGTAGGTCAGCAGTGGCTTTTTCCCATTGTTGAATTTGATAGTATAGCAAACCGCGATCGCGTATTTCGATAGGATGATTAGGAAATAGTAACAGGAGTGTTTCAATAATTCTCAACATTTTAGGATATTCTTGGCAATTTAGGTAAATATATTTCAAATTTGTGAGCATTCTTGCCAAG